>JAPKZL010000172.1 GCA_026393795.1 Candidatus Aminicenantes bacterium
CGCTGCCGTTCCGATTCCCCAATGAAAGCCAGGCCTCCAGGCTAAGCTTGCGCTACCGCCAGGTGTTCGTGCCCGGGAAGAAGCGCGCCTATATCCTGACCTTCACCGCCCTCAGGGATGAGGACGACGATGCCGCTGTCGGATTTCAAAGCGTTCTGGATTCCTTCCGCGTGCTGAAAAGGCCGCCGCGCTTCGGCCCGGTGCTTAACGGCGCCCTCATCGGCGGCCTGATCGCCGCTCTGTTTTTCCTGTTCAATGCCCTGCTCCTCTCCCTGGGCGGCCAACGCACAAGATAATCGTCATTTCTTGGTGCAGCTAAAAAAAAAGGATCGGACCGAATAAAAATATTTTTCGCTTCTGGCTATTGACAGTAAATGCGAATAATCTCAGAATGAAAAACGGATAGCAACACTAGATGCTTCGGAAGACCTCAGCATAGTGTTGCTATGGAGGTGGAGAAATGAATGGGAAGGCAAGATTGGGTTTTTTTCTCGTATGGCTGGGCGCGACCTTATTCACGGCTGCGAATGCCGTTGCGACGGACAAGCCGGACGTATCCATCTATTCCATCGCCGCTGAGCGCGTGGAAACGATGGCTGTTCCCTTGCGGGTCAATGTGCCGGTGGTGACCAAAAACGGCGGCCGCGCCTATGCCCAGCACTTCAACTGCCGTCTTTCCTACAGGCGTTTCAGCTCCGCTCCGTGGCAGAGTCTCGACACGTGGCATCGGGACGGCCTCTATACGGGCCAAACTTTCAGCCATGTCACCCAGAGGGACTTCAACGAAGGCGGCAGCTACTTTTTCAAGGCGGAGGCGGACTGCGATGCGGAATTGGCCGAATCATCCGAAGGCAATAATATTCACTACTATTCAAAGAGCTTTGCGGCGGGGATTCCGGACCTGGCGGTTAGCAATTTATCGGCGGCCATAAAGAGCGTCAACTCCTCCGGGGCCTGGAGCGTGAAAGTGGAATGGGACCTGGAGAACAAGGGGGACGGCAAGGCGGTGGGCTCCTTCGTAACCATCCTGAAGGTTTCCCGCAACAACGGCTCTTACGCCGAGGTCCAGCGCTACACCTTTTCCAACCTCGACAAGAATCAGAAGAAGCACTACACGAGGACATCCAGCTACTCGGGCGCGACCAGCTTGAAGTTCGAGGTGCGCGCCGACGATCTGCACGTGATCCACGAAAGCGACGAGAATAACAATATCGCTTACTCACAGGTCATCCGTCATTAGGACGGAAGGTACCGAACTGCGGGCCCGCTGTCCGTAGTCAGGGAAAAATAAATTAGGGATGCCTGCTGGGCGTCAATCGGCGCGCTCGTACATACGGACATGGGTCAGTTTCTTGGCGCTGAAGGAACCTACGATGAACGCCAGGGCCGCCAAGCGGCCAGCGCGCAAGAAACGTTTTTTTCCCATGACCCAATGATAGCAATTCGTAAGAAAATCGGCAATTGTTTTATTTTCACGAAAAAAGTATAATCAATGGCACGACTGGCAAGGAGGGAAGAGCATGATTTTTAAGAAAAAAAAGGCCCTTGTATTCCTGGCCGCACTCTTGTTTGTTTTGACCTTCAACCTGCACGCCGAACTGATGAACCCGATCTGCAGGTTCAAAAATGTCTCCATCCCGGTGGACCTGCGCATCGAGGGCTCTATCCTGGCCAAGGGAACCTACGACCTTGAATTCCTCAGGTACCCGTCGCCGATACTCTACTATCTCAGGATCATGAAGAAGGGCAAAATCCTCCATCTCCTGCAGGGCGAGGAGTTCCCTTACGACAATTCGAGCGTCATCCCCAGGAAACCGCAGTTGAAAATGAGCAAGAACTCGGCCGAGAAACGGCTGACCCTTGTTTTCGAGTCGGGCACCGACACGAAGATCTATGAACGGGCCAGGGCGCGTTACCACATAGAATACGTGGAGGAATAAATCGGGAAAACTCGTTGTTGAGGTTGAAAAATTCAATTAATTGAATTTTATATTTAAAACAAGTATCGTTCCTCCTTTCCGGAGCTCGCTGAGCCTGACCCTGCGCAGTGGGCTGGTTTTTATCATTTAAATGGAGGACAGGATGAAAAGCAACATGGTGATCATTATGGTTCTGCTGGCGCTGGCGCCCCCACACTTCAGTAAAGCGCTTCTTTCCTGATCATTCAGAAATGGCGGGGACAAACCCAATTTTTTTAGGCAAGGCAATGGATGGCGCGGAATCTTCCTGACTTAAAATAAATTCAGTCCCTGACCTTGAAAAAACGCAGCGCCAGCGCCATGAACACGGCGGTGAAGGCCAGCAGGATCAGCAGGTTGGGGAGGATGGCGCTGAAGCCCTTGCCGAAGAAGATGACCTGGTGAAAGGCATCCATGGCCCAGTAGGCGGGGGAGACCATGCCCAGGGCCCGGAAGGTCGGGGGGACGATTTCGGCCGGCCACCAACAACCGCCCAACGCGGCGAACATGTTGGCGGCCAGCACCGACACGCCGACGATCATTTCCTCCTTGTTCAAAACCGAGCCGACGAAGATGCTCAAACAGGCCACAGCTAGGGTAAAGACCATGATGATCGTTCCTGAGAGCAGCATGTTGCCTAGATGGAGGTGAAAGAACAGTTTCCCGGTGGCCAGCAGGATAGCCGCCTGCAGGAGCCCCATCAGCACGCGGCCCAGGAGTTTGCCGCCGAAGAGCTCTCCGAAACTGGTGGCTGAAAAAAGAATGCGCCCCATGACCCCTTTTTTCCGGTCTTCCATTACCGTCGCCCCGCCGTAGATCAGGACCATCATCATGATGAACTGCACCATGGTGCCGGGTATGACATGATCGAAACCGGTGGGGATGGTGGCGACGGTGTCTTTGGGCAGGCGCGTGACCACCTTGACCAGTTCGTTGAACGGGGCGTGGGCAATGAAAAAATCCTTAATGTCCCGGTCGCCGTAGATGATCAGCTCGCTGAGCAGCCTGGTGATGGCCTGGACGATCTTGGTTTCGGCGACCGCCCCGGCTTCCATGTTGGCCTGGGAATCCTTTTTCAGTTCCAGCTCCTGAGGAATCTTGGCGGCGAGTTTTTCCGAAAAATCGGGGGCGATGACGAGCATGCGGATGACTTTATCGGGAGGGCTTGCCTGGACGGTCAGTTCGATGCCGGGGCTTTTCAGCTTCTCGATGAAATAGTTTCCCCACTTGCCCTTGTCCTGGTTGACGATCAGCAGCGCGGCCTTCTTGTCGGTGGGGTTGGACTTGTACAGATTGCCGAAAAGGAGGATGAAGAACATGGGAAACACCAGGAACCAGAAAAAGAAGGCCCTGTCCCTGACCGTCAGCTTCAGGTCCACGCTCGCGATATGCCAAATTTTCTTCATGATCGTTTTCCTTTTTTCACCGTCGTCCGACCGGGCATCAGACGGTCAGGCGCCGCTGCAGGGCGACCATGGCCACTGCGGCGAACAGCAGCGCCGTGACCAGCAGCACCAGCAGCGGAGCCAGCGGGATTTCGCGGGCGACCACCTGCCGGCAGCCGGTGATGAACCAGTTGTTGACCGTAAACTTGGCCAGCCAGCGCATGCCGGCGGGGATCTGCTCCAGCGGGAGCATGCTGCCGCCGAAGGCGGCGGAGACCAGGATGATCGGGCTGGCGAACGCCCCGGCCTGGTTCTTGTTCTTGAAGAAGGCGTTGAGCATGCCGAAGAAAGCGGCGCACCAGAAGCAGGTCACGGCTACCAGCAGGAATAGCCAGAGGGTGTTGCCCCAGTCGATGGCGAAGACGAGGGCGCCCATGACCATGGCCAGGCCGCAGATCAGCATGCCCAGCAGCCAGGCGCCGACGATTCGCGCCAAGACGAGCTCGCGGGTGGTCAGCGGCGAGAACATCATGCGCCGGATCTTGCCGTCGGCGCGCTCGTTCTGGATCTCGCGCATGAAGGCCTCGATGATGAACAGCATGAACATGATCAGCATGCCGGGCAGGATGTAGGCGAAGATGTTGAACCCCTGTATTGGGGGAGCCTGCCCTGGTTTAGCAATAGTACTGGTTTTCAACCCGACCAGCAGCGGCGACAGGTATTTCTTGACGGCCATGATCTTGATGCGGCTCATTTCCAGGAGCGGGGCCAGCTCGGCGATCGAGAGCGTCTCCAGGGAGGAGTTGCCGACCAGCTTGATGATCTTCAATTCGTCAGCGAACACCTGGGCCACACCGGACAGGCCGACGGCCATGGTGTTGGCGAATTCCTCGACCACGTCAGGCAGGAACTCCTCGGCCGGATTCTTGACGACCACCAGCCGGCTGAGTTTTTGGTCGGCCAGGTCCTCGCTGAAGTGCTCGGGAATGATGATCATGGCCGAGGCCTTGCCCTTTTTCATGAGCTTTTCGCCCTCGGCCTCGCTGACCGTCGTCGCCTGGAACATCTCCTTCAGCTGCTTTTGATCGAAAGCGCCGATCAAAAATTTAGAGGCGAGGTTCTGGTCTTTGTCGACCAGCAGCACCTTGATCGGCGGCAGCTTGGTTTCGGTGCCTGAACCCGGGTCGAAAATCATGCCGATCAGGGCGGTCATGGCGAAAGGAATGATCATGAACAGGACCGTGGCCAGGGGCGCGCGCAGGCGGCGTTTGATGTCGTTTTTGATGATCAGGGTGGTGCGGCTCAATCTCGTAAGCTCCTGCCGGTCAATTTGAGGAACACCGCTTCGAGGTTGGGCGATTTTATCTTCAAGTCATCCAGCGTCAGCTGGTGCTGGAACAGGTGTTGCATCATGCCGGGAATGCCCTCGGAATTGGCGAAAGCCAGGTGGGCTTCGTTGTCGGACACCGACAGGATCTCGATGCCGTTGGGGCTGAGCTTCTTGATGGCTTCGGAAAAGCGGTTGGCGGTGAATTGGCCGCTGACCACCACGATCTCCTTTTCGCCGACGATGCGGATGAGCTCGTCCAGGGTTCCCTGAGCCAGGATCACCCCCTTGTCCATGATGGCGATGCGCGTGCAGGTCTGCTCCACTTCGGCCAATTGGTGGGTGGTGAAGACGACCGATGTCCCCTGCAGGCCGACGTTGCGGATGATGCCCAGGATGCTGACCTTGGCCTGGACATCGATGCCCACCGTCGGCTCGTCGAGCAGCAGCAACTCGGGCTTGTGGATCAGGCCGATGGCGACGTTCAGGCGCCGCTTCATGCCGCTGGAAAACTTCTTGATCGGCTCCTTGGCCCGGCTGCTCAGCTCGACCAGGGACAGCAGTTCCTGGGCCCGTTTCTTCAATTCCTTTTCGGGGATGGCGTAGAGGCCGCCCCAGAACATCAGGTTCTCCAGCGCCCCCAGGTCCTTGTAAAAGGCCATTTCCTGCGGTACGATGCCGATGAGGTTTTTCAGGCGCCGGTCGCTGAACAGGTCGACGCCCTTGAAGGCTACCGTACCCGAAAAATCGCGCAGGGTTCCCGACAGGATCGAGATCAGGGTCGTTTTGCCGGCACCATTGGGGCCGAGAAGCCCCAGCACCTCGCCCTTGTTCAGGCTCAAATTGAAATTGGCCAGGGCAACGGTTTCGCCGCGGTCATAGGCTTTGGAAAGGTTTTTGATTTCCAGAATTGGTTGTTGCATGGGCGAATTGTATCACATTCGCCGATTCGCGCAAAAAAGTTTAAGCTTTTCCTATCGTCTGCGTCGGGAAAGCGTTTCCGGCCCAGGCTTCGGGGTGGAAGGATCGACGGTCATTGTGACATAGTCGAAATCGCAGCTGGTCTTCGTCCCGGCGCCGATGAAGCCGAGCACCAGATAGTTGGGATTATAGGTGGAGTCGACAAAGGTGTATGTCATGGTATCATTGATGTAAAGGGTATAGGTACTGTCGACATGGACGACCTTGAGCGTGTTCCAATTGTTGATGCCCAGGTTGACGGCGGTGCTTTTAGCGCTAAATAGGGGAGTTGGCGGCTCGAGCGGCGGCTCAGTGAATTTGAAATTGATGAGCGAGTAGATGGAAACCGTGCCGTCGATGGCGTAGCCCAGCAGATAGCCGGCGTTACTCGTAAGGTTTTTCGAGGTGGCCAGCATGATGAAGAGGAAGGGGTTACTGCTGCCGCTGAATTCGCTCCAGCGCATCCGGCTCTCGACGGTATACGATGTCTCCGAATAGAAAAAATCATAAACGGCGCATCCGCCCCATTCGGTCGTCTTGCTGCCGGTGAAATATCCTCCGGCGGTATTCCACGACGTGGCATTGTCGGGGAGCCAGAAATCGGCGACATTGTCGCTGAAATCCTCTTTGAAACCGAGCAAATTGAATGCCGGGCCGAAAGCTTGGGATTCGCTGGCGGCCGGGGAGACGATGTGAATTTTGAAATTGTGGCCTTCGGCGGTGCTGGCCGGTACATTCCAGGAATATGAGCCCGAATTTGCCACTCCCTTGACGATGTCGGCCACCTTGCTCTCTTCCTGGTACAGTTCAAGGTCAACGCTTGTCACTCCCATCGGCTGGACGGCTGCCGGCGAGACGGCCGTAACCACCGTGGTAGCCAAGGCCGCCGGGGCCGTGGAATCCCAGCTGATGGTGCAGGAGGCCGCCCTTTGCACATTGGCGTTGGCGGCGGGTGCGGAAATGGAATAGGTGCCGAGATCGAGAAGGATGGTCAGCGAGTTCTTGCCGTTCTTGACCACGAATTCGCGTTCCAGGTCGGCGTAGCCCTCCAGCGACACCTTGATGGTATGGGAACCGAGCGAAGGCTCCAGCTGGCAGGGGGTGATTTTGGCGGTATTGGTTCCGTCCAGATACACCTTGGCCCCGGACGGAATGGTGTCGACCTGCAGGGTGGTCTTCAGGATCAGGAAGTAATAGACCAG
Source organism: Candidatus Aminicenantes bacterium (assembly GCA_026393795.1). Lineage (NCBI taxonomy): Bacteria > Candidatus Aminicenantota > Candidatus Aminicenantota bacterium. The sequence goes on from JAPKZL010000172.1 coordinate 6,833, forward strand.
ACCGCCGACAAGAGCCAGGCTCAGGATCACACCGAGCCAGGGAAAGTGTCTTTTCTTGGCCTGAACATTCGCGCTCCCGGCCCTTTCAAGCACCGGTTTTTCGACAACGGGCTTTTCCACCTTGAGAACATCAGCCTTGACCGCCTGGAAGGCCTCGAGGAAACCCGGCTTGTAGTTCCCTGCCTGGACTATGATCGCCGGATTCAGCTTCAACGCCTCTTCGACCAGGAAACGGAAGACCGGCAACTGCGTGCCCTGTTGCAAGAATTTGACGTAGGCCATCTCCAGGTTGGCCAGGGACTTGGTCTCATTGCCTTGGGCCAGGTCCAAAGCCTCGTTTAACTTGTTCAGGGCCTCATCGAACAATTTCTGCTGGTACAGGGCCCTGCCGGTATCGATGAGATTGAGTGCCTGGCTATCTGGAGTGCGCTCCTGGGCGCGTACGGGGAAAACGGCTGAATTCACCCAAACGATGAAAGAAAGGAGCAGGAAAAAGGACAGTGGTCTTTGCCGCGTTTCGAGCAGTTTCATTTTCTTTTACTCCGAAAATTTTTGTCATGATAAGGTTAGCGACCGCGAAAGTCAAGTTTTTCCCCAGGCAAGGACAATTTCGCATCCGGCCGGATGCCGTGGAACTATTGACATTGCTGCGCCAGTTGTCCATAGTACCAGGGTGAAAGGCACAAGAATGCATGCACACTCTTTCTGGTTGCGGCAATGATGTCCCTTGCCGGTTTTCTAGTCAAGCTCGGCTGGCAGGAAGGGATATTGATATAGATGAAGGATCGACCATAAAAAAAAGGGGAAAAAACCATGATCAAAAAACCGCAAAAATGGATTGCTTGTTTCGTGACGCTGACGTTCATTTGGCTGCTGCAGCTTTCCACGCAGCCCGTGTCCGCCGCCGGCGCGACCGAAGCCGCTGTTTCGGTCAGTGCTGAGCAGGGGCCGAATTTTATTGAGCAAGCCGGTAGCGCGAGTTCCGCGGCAGGCCATAAAAGCATTTTGCCTTACATTCTGATCGGCGTGGGGGTCGTTGCCGTAGCCGCCGTCCTGTTCCTCGTGGTCCTGAAAACCAAATACGATCCACGCGGAACCTGGGAGTTCAAGTGGCGCGACAAGCCCAGCGACTTGTGGGCGACCGAATCCATAACCCTGGCCGGCGAGCGGACAAGCGGTACATCCAACTATTCAGGCTATGTGGGAACATTCAGTTTGGATGGAAAAGAGCTTACCATCGAGTGGACCTATCCGGGCGGCAACAAAATGATCCTGATCGGGGAATTCCAGACCAAGGATACGGTCAGCGGGACCTATACGGCGTCCATGTATAGTGAAGTGGACGGACAGTTTGAGCTTTCCCGCCAGTCAACGGCGACTGCGCTCAATACTCCGGTCGCTGTAAAAAAAGTCGGCCAATAGCAAATCTGAATCAGAAAACGCCAACAATAGCCGGGCATAATTTTCTAGTTTAAATTGTCGCCCCGGCGGGTCAAGCCAGACGCAGCAAGGCTTTCATGAACTCGGCGCCATGCAGCAGTCCGTAGCTGCCCTTTTTGCAGGTTTCCTCGTTGAACTCGGAGATGGGGTCGGGTTCTTCGCCCGGGCGGCAGATCAGGAACGGCACCGCGTCGCGGGTGTGGGTGCGCACGGCGCATGGCGTGGCATGGTCGGGGAGAAGGGCAATGGTCACCGGTTCCTTCATCGCTGCCGTGCATTCGACGATGGGCTTGATGATTCGCTGGTCCAGCGCCTGGATGGTGCCGACCTTCAGTTCGGCGTTCCCCTCGTGCCCGGCCTCGTCGCTGGCTTCGATGTGCAGGAAGACGAAATCGAAGTCGCGCAGCGCCTGGCAGGCGGCTTGCGCCTTGCCCTCGTAGTTGGTATCGAAGAGGCCGGTGGCGCCGGGGACCTTGATCGGCTTGAAGCCGGCGTAGACGCCGAGGCCGAAGATCAGGTCGACCGCCGAGATGACCGCCCCGCGCAAGCCGTACAGCTCCTGGAATGTTTTCATCTGCGGGCGATGCCCCGGCGACCAGGGCCAGATCGAGTTACCCATGTCCTTGCCCTGCGCCCGCCGCCGTACGTTCACCGGGTGGCTGGACAGGATGGTTTGGGAGCGGATGATCAGGTCGGTCAACAGTCCGGCCGTTTTGCTGCTTTTACCCTTCGGACGCGGCAGGACTTCCCTGAACAACGTGCCGGGGACATCGTGCGGCGGAGTGCATTCGAAATCGTTTTTCCCGTCCTTGATGACCAGCAAATGGCGGTAGCTGAAGCCTGGGTGGAAGCGGATGTTCGGAGCGGCGAGCTCTTGGTTCAGGGCTTCGATCAGCCGCAATGACTCCTCGCTGCTGATGTGCCCGGCCGAGTGGTTCTTGATCTTGTCGTTTTCGATGCAGATGATATTGCAGCGCATGGCCAGGTCGTCGGCGGCAAGCTCGACGCCGATGCTGGCCGCTTCCAGGACGCCGCGCCCCTGGTAGACCGCTTTCGCGTCGTAGCCCAACACGGCCAGATTGGCGACCTCGCTCCCGGGCGGCATGTCGTCGGGAACGGTGACCAGGCGGCCGCAGCGGCTGCGGGCGCAGAGGCGGTCGATGGCGGGTGTGTGCGCCGCCATCAGCGGCGTTTTCCCGTTCAGCTTGTCGATGGGGTAGTCGGCCATGCCGTCGGCCAGGATGACGATGGTTTTCATTGGCACCTCAACGCTTGCTTCGATCAGGAATAGTTCTTTTTCAGGAATTTCTTGAAGGCCGGGTAATCGTTGGCCATGAGCTCAAAGGTTTCCTTTTTGCCTTCGAGCCCTTCGAGACTGCGCGGCAGCGGCGGATCGAAGCCGAGGATGGCCTTGATCTCCTCGGGGAATTTCGCCGGGTGGGCCGTTTCTAGGGAAATGCACAGTTGCCCGGGGGCCGGTTCGGCGCGCAAATACTCGCGCAGGCCGGCCCAGCCGACGGCGCCATGCGGCTCGAGCAGCAGGCCGTGCTGCTCGTAGGCGACGCGGATGGTCCGCCGCGTTTCGTCGTCGCTGACGCTCAGGGCGAATATCTCGCGGCGCAGACGCTCCAGGTCGGCCGGGCTGCTGATGCGTCCTCTTTCGTCCATGCGGCCGCCGTAGAGATCGATCAAACGGGCCAGGTTGCTGGGATGGCCGACATTCATGGCGCTGGAAATGCAGTTGCGCGAGGGCTCGATGACCTGGTAAACGCCGCTGGCGACATACGTGGGGAATTCGTCGTTCTCGTTGGTGGCGATGACCAACCGCTTGACCGGGAGCCCCATGCGCATGGCCAGCACGGCGCCCATCATGTCGCCGAAATTGCCCGAGGGGACGGAAAAAACGGCCGTTTCGCCGGGCTGCTGGCACAGGCGCGAGTAGGCGTAGAAATAGTAGACGGTCTGCGGCACCAGCCGGCCGATATTGATGGAATTGGCCGAGGAGAGGGGGAGATGTCCCAGTTCGGGATCGGAGAAGGCTTCCTTGACCAGCGCCTGGCAATGGTCGAACTTGCCGTCGATGGCGATGACGCCGACATTCTTGCCCAGGGTGGTCATCTGCCGGCGCTGGCGCGGGGTCACCTCCTTCTCGGGGAACAGAACCAGCACCTGGATGTTGTCCAGCCCGTAAAAGGCGTTGGCGATGGCGCTGCCGGTGTCTCCCGATGTCGCGGTCAGGATCAGCAGCTTGGACTTCTCCTGTCTCAGGTAGTGATGGATCAGCCGCCCCATCAATCGCGCGGCGAAATCCTTGAACGAGGCCGTCGGCCCCTGGTCGAGGCGCATGACAAACTGCCGGCCTTCCACCAGTTCCAGCGGCACGGGGAAATCGTAGGCATCTTTGGTCAGGGCCGCCAGTTCGGGCCCGGAGATCTGCCCATGCAGAAATTTCCCGCAGACGACGTCGGCGATTTTATGGTAGGGCAGGCCGACGAAACTTTCTATTTCAGCCGTGCTCAGCACCGGGATCCGTTCCGGCATGTACAAGCCCCTGTCCGGGGCCTGCCCCTTGAGCAGGGCGTCGCGGAAGGGGACCGCTTCGGCCTTGCGGTTGGTCGAGTAAAACAAGATCGGTTCCTGCATGGTGTCCTTTATCCTGTCGGCAAGTTCGGTCAGCTTGCCGCAACGCCCTGTAATTTATAACTATTTTGCAATCCTGTCAACCGCACCAGGTGCTTAGAAGCCGGTTTGACTTTTAATTTTTCCTATGCTATTAAATTTTTTAGGCTGAATGGGGTCACATGTCAAGCCGAAACGACGCTCGTCAGGCAAGGAAATGTTCGGTTAGGAAAACATGCATTTTAGGAGACTATCATGAGCCATGCTGAATCAGCCGGAGTCAAAGAATATATCCGGCTTGGCCAGGAATGTGTAGCCAG
>JAPKZL010000173.1 GCA_026393795.1 Candidatus Aminicenantes bacterium
TTTGGATCATTGGATATTGGAATTTGTTTGTGTTTTGGTGCTTGGTGCTTGGAATTTTATTCTTGCCGGACGCCATACGCCGTAACCGTCAACCGAGTTCAATTCATGGCTGACACCGTCCAAAAGGCGGGCCCCCCCCCATGTAGCGGGGGGGGAGTTTTTTTTGGTGGGAGTTATGGTTATATTAAGGGGGGAGAGATGGAAAGGCTAATTAATTTTTGCATGGTCGGTCTTGTTGACCTCTTTTTTTGGCTGGGATTCTTTTATTGTTTTGCCGTTTGCCGTGTCGGTTTTCTTATAATCGGTGATGTACCAGCCCTTGCCTTTGAATTGGAACGAGCTCAGCGATACTATTTTTTTTGTCTTGCCCTGGCAATAGATGCATTTGGTGATGGGGGGGGCGCCGATGCCCTGCAGGGCTTCGAACGTTTTCCCGCATTTTGAACATCGATACTCGTAGATCGGCATATCCATCACCTCAATAAAGAATATATACCATAGTTGCGGATGGCTGTCAACAAAAAAAATAGTGCATCTTTCAGCGCCATTCGCGCGTCTGTATAGTTTATGAGGAGAATTGTATTTTATGAAGAAATATGCTATAAATTTACACTCAGTCCGTTTTATGCGAGGTTTTTATGCTTAAAAAACTGCCATGGCTGATGCTTGCCTTGTTGCTGGTCCAATTCCTTGGCGCTGAAATCATCGAGGAGATTCGAATCGAGGGCAACAAGAAGGTTTCCCGCGAAACCGTGCAATTTTATATAAAATCCCGCTCGGGCGGCATCTACGACAACGATAAATTAAAGGAAGATTTTAAAACCTTGTGGGAAACGGGCTTTTTTGCCGACATCCGCATCGAATCCGAAAACGGCGCCAACGGCAAGATCGTGCGTTTCGTCCTGACCGAAAACCCCTTGATCTCCTCCGTGGCCTACAAGCTTAGCAAGAGGGTCAAGGAAAACGATATCACCCAGAAACTCCAGGACAACAACATCACCATCCAGGCTTTCTCCTATTATAGCCCGGCCAAGGTTCGCCGGGCCAAGAAGATCATTACCGACATGCTGCTGGAAAAGGGCTTTAACCAGGCCAGCGTTACCATCGATGAAAAGCTGGGCAATGACCAGATCGCGCTGACCATCCAGGTCGACGCCGGCCCCAAAACCAGGATCGGGCAGGTGGTTTTCCCCGGCCTGGACACGAAGTTGCTGTCGGCCAGTTTTCTGGGCCGCGGCCTGAAGAACAACCAGAGCCATTCCTTGATCTCCACCGTCCTGGGCAAGGACATTTACAACCACGAAAAAATCAATGAGGACCTGGAAGAGGTCCGTTTGCGGCTTCAGCAGAAAGGCTATCTGGAAGCCAAGGTCGGAACGCCCGAACTCGGCTGGAACACCCAGAAGACGGTTTTCGGCAAATCCCAAAAAATGCTCGTCCTCAGCATCCCGGTGGAAATGGGCCCCCGCTACCGGACGGGCAGCATCGCCATCGAAGGCAATAAGGTCATTCGCACCGATTTCTTAAGGCAAATGGTCACCTTGAAAAAAGGCGATGTCTACGACCTCAAGAAAAGAAACAAGGCGGTTGAGGAGATCCAGAAATTTTACGGCAGCCTGGGGTATTTCTACGCCCAGATCGCCCCTCAGGAGAACATGGATCCGGTCAAAAAAATCGCCGACCTGACCATCCATGTCCAGGAAAATGAAATAGTTTACCTGGGAAAGCTCGAATTCACCGGCAACACCTTCACCAAGGATCATGTCATCCGCCGCGAGTGGTTCCTGCGCGAGGGCCGGCGTTTGAACATCAATGCCCTGGAGGATTCGATCAAGCGCATGAAGCAGCTGGGGCTGGTGACCATCGAAAAAATGCCGGAGATCAAGCCCGATCCCCAGGACCCGCAAAAAATAAACATCACCGCCGACGTCAAGGAAGTGAACCGGCAGATGATCAATTTTAACGTCGGCTACAGCGGCTACGAGGGCTGGTTCATCGCCGCCGGCTACTCGACCCAGAACTTCCTGGGCATGGGCGAAGTCTTTTCGCTGAACCTGCAGCAGGGCACCATCGCCAAGACATACCAGTTCGCCTTCACCGAGCCGTACCTGTTCAATTCCCAGGCCAGTTTCGGCATCGATATCTCCAAGACCTACTACCGCTATCCCAACCTGTACACGCGCCAGGGCGAAGGCTTTAACGTCTCCACGGCAACGCGCTTCTGGAAGTTCTGGGGGGCGTCGCTGGTCTTCAGCATGGAGAACATATCCATCTCGGACGTCAACGAAGCGTACATGCAAGGCTCCTACTACTCCTACTTCTATACCGAGGGCAAGAGGCTGATCACCGCCATCAATCCCATGATCTATTATTCCACCGTCGATTCGCCGGTCTTCCCCCGTTCGGGCAGCAAATTCCTGGTCAATTACCGCTATACCGGCGGCTTCCTGGGCGGCGACATCTACTCGCACAAGCTGAAGCTGGAGCTGGTCAAGTTCATCCCCGTCTGGTCGAGCCATGTCATCGGCCTGCACGCCGCCTACGAAGCCATCGAACCGTTCGGCGGCAAGACCATTCCCTTCTATGAAAAGTTCTTCCTGGGCGGCGAGCGCTCCATCCGCGGCTTCGAGACATTCACCCTCGGCCCGCGCAACGCGAACGGCTCGGTCCTCGGCGGCAACAAGTCGCTGTATTTCAACCTGGAATACGCCATCCCCCTGACTCAGCAATTTTCCTTCGTCTTTTTTTACGACGTCGGCAACGCCTACAACACCGGCATCCCGATCAGTCTCAAGGATGTGTACCAGTCGACCGGCCTGGAACTGAAAATATTCGTCCCCATGCTCAATGTCCCGTTCCGCCTGATTTTCGCCTACAACCACCGCCTGCTCCTGCCGGATGCCAATCATTTCGTCTTCCGCTTCGCCGTCGGACCGTCATTTTATTAACAATAAAAAAGGAGACTTACATGAAAAAGAATTTGCTTTTCATCTTCGCCCTGCTGACCCTGACCACGTTCGTTTTTTCGGAAGTGAAAATCGGGATCATCAATCCCCAGGGAGTGCTGCAGAACTCGATCAAGGGAAAAGAGGTGATCGAAAGACTGCGCTCGCTCAATTTGTCCAAGCAGAAAAAATACGAAGCCATGCAGAAGGAGATCGAGGGCCTGGAAAAGGACATCCTCTCGCCGGCCCTGAACGCGGATACCCGCGATAAGAAAAACAGCGATCTGCAGAACAAGCGTATCGAGATCAAGCGCTTCGCCGAGGACGCCCAGAAAGACAGCATGGCCATCCAGCAGAAGGAATTCGAGAACCTGCAGCGCGAACTGATGCCGATCATTGAAAAAATCGCCAAAAGCGGCGGATTTTCCGTCATTCTCGATCTGAACACGGCCGGAGTGACCTACTTCGACCCCTCGATCGACATCACCGACCAGGTGATCAAGGACTACGACGCCGCCCAGTCCGCCGCCGCCCCAGCCGCCAAGAAATGAACCTGCCGCTGGGCATCGAGGACATCAAGAAGATCCTGCCCCACCGCTATCCCTTCCTGCTGGTGGACCGGGTGACCGAGTGCGACGGCCAGACCA
>JAPKZL010000174.1 GCA_026393795.1 Candidatus Aminicenantes bacterium
GCAAATAGAGGAAGATGATCAGCATGGCCAACAGGCCGCCCTCGATGATGTTGATGGTCGACTTGTTGGAAATCATTTCGATGATGCGCGACATGTCGAGCCAGACATGGAACTTGACCCCTTCCTTGAGGGTCGGCTCGATCTCGGCCAGAACTTTCTTTGCCTGGCGGGCCACCAGGACCGAATTGGCGCCCGAGCTTTTAGTGAGCATCATCATGATGCCCGGCTTGCCGTTCATGCGCAGCTTGAGCCGCGCCTCCTTGGGCCCCTCGTGGACCGTGCCGATGTCCTTGAGGAAGATCGGCGCACCGCTGCGGCTCATGCCGATGAGGATGTCATTGATCTCGGCCACGGTCTTGAACTCGCCCATGGTACGCAGCAGGAATTCCTTATGGTTCTCGGTCATGTAGCCGGCCGGGAGGTTGATGTTGGAGGCCTGGACGGCCATCTCCACCTGCCTGATGTTCAGGCTGCGCGATTCGAGCTTGCCCTTGTCGACGCTGACCACGACCTCGTTGGTTTCCGGTGAGAAGACCGCGGCCGAGGCCACGCCCTCGATGCGTTCCAACCGGGTGGCGACCTCGTTGTCGATGTAGTCGCGCAGCTTGCTCAGGCTCATGTTGCCGCCGGTGACGCCGTAGGCGATGATCGGCATCTGCGAGAAGTTGAACTTCATGACGAACGGCTTCTGGGAGCCCTCGGGGAGGTATTGCTCGTACATGCCGATGGCGTCGCGCACGTCCTGGGCGGCGAAGTCGAGGTTGATCCCCCATTCGAACTCGATCATGACCACCGACTGTCCCTCGATGGAGATGGACTTCACGTCCTTGATGCCTGCGACGGTGGAGACCCATTGCTCAACCGGCCGGGTGATGTTCTGCTCGATATCCTCCGAGGAGACGCCGCTGTAGGTCGTGATCACGGTGATGTAGGGGTAGTCGAGGTCGGGCAGCATGTCCAGCCCCAGCTTGGTGAAGGAGATCATGCCCAGGATGACGATGACCAGCACGACCATGGACATCGTCACTTTCTTTTTTAGGGAAAAATCGACGATCTTCATTTTTTATCTCCAGCCATGACGATGGCCGTGCCATCCTTCAAGTCGTAGTTGCCCTCGGTCAGCACCAGCTCGCCCGGGTTGACGCCGGACACGACTTCGAAGCGGGTGCCATTCTTTTCGCCGATGGTAATGGGACGCTTGCGGGCCACGCCGTTGTCATCGACCATCACTTCCTTGTCGCCGGAGAGCAGGGCCGTGATCGGCAGCAGGTAAACGTTCTCCTTGCGGATGTATTCGATGGCGATGTCGGCGTAGACCCCGGCTTTGATCTTCATCTGCGGGTTGTCGATGGTGACCTCGACCTTGAAAGTTTTTGAGAGCGGGTCGGCGGCCAGGTTCTTGGAATAGACCTCGCCGATAAAAACCTCGCCCGGGAGAGAGGATATTTTAACCAGGCACTTCTGGCCGATCCTGATGCGCTCGATCTCCTCGGCCGGGGCGTCCACAACGACCTTGACCTTGGAGAGGTCCATCAGGGTCAGGATGCTTTGGCCCATGCCCATCATCGGGTTGATCATGTCGCCCTCTTCCATGTTCTTGGCGGCGATAATGCCCGCGAAAGGCGCTTTCATGTAGGCATTTTTTGCTATGTAATCCACCAGGTCCAGGTTGGCCTTGGCGCTCTTCATCTGCGTGTCGGCGGCGTCAAGGGCCAGCTGGGTGTTCTCGTACTGCATCTGTGAGATCGCTTTGTTCTCGAGCATCTTCTTCATGCGCTCGGCATTGAGCTTGGCGTTCTGAAAGGCGGTCTGGGCCACAGCCATGGCGGCCTGAGCCTGCTTTTGCTGGAGCTCCAGGGAGGTCATGTCGAGCACGGCAAGCAACTCGCCCTGGTTGACGCGGTCGCCCTGCTTCTTCAGGATGCGGCCGACGCGTCCGGAGGCGTCCGGGGCGATATTGGCGGTTTTCCAGGCGCTGACCGTCCCCTTATAATCGAAATACTTGGTCAATGTCCCTTTCTGCGGCATTTCCGCCTTCACCAGCAGCGGTTTCTGCTGAAACTCGCTCACGTTATTTTTTTTCGAGCAAAAAGACAGCGTGAAAACCAGAATCAATAACGCAAATAAAGTTTTTTTCATTCGGCACCTCCATTGATGTTGACGCCAGTGAGTTTTTCAAGCTCGGCGATGGCGATATTGTAATTGTATAAAGCCTGCAAATAATTGACCTTGGCCCTGGTCAGCTCGTTGTAGGACGAGTTCAGCTCGAGGATGGTGATCATCCCCTCGCGGTAGTTCAACTCGGCGATGCGCACGCCTTCTCTGGCGCTCTCCATGTTTTTCTGTCCGAGTTGGATGTTTTCATATTCCTGGTTGATGGTGCGGTATTTGCTTTCGATTTCCAGCTGGTTGGCGTCAGTCAGCTGCTTGACGTTGAGATCCATGATCTTTTGCAGCACCCGCATTTCGCCGATCTGGGCGCTGCGCTTCAAGCCGGTGAATATGGGAAAGCTGACCCCCAGCGAAATATTGAAATAGTCATCCCAATTGCTCTTGGTCAATTTGAACAGATCGGACTGATAGCTGTAGGTGGCCACCAAGGAAAAATTCGGGATGTACTGCGCCCAGGCGATTTTTAGCAGGTTGTCGATTTTTTGCCTCTGCATCTGCAGCTGCAGCAGTTCCGAGCGGTTTTTCAGCGAGCTCTGCAGCAGTTTGGCCAACTCCAGCTGCACGGGCTGGTAACCCAGCTCTCCCTGCAGGCGCACTTCCCGGCTGGCCGGAAGGCCGAGCATCAGCTTCAGGCCCAGGTAGGACGTTTCCAGCAGGTTTTCCACGCGCAGGACATCGGGTTTGATGGCGCTGAAGGCCAGTTCGGAGCGCAGCAAGTCATACTTCGAAACCATACCCAGATCGAAGCTTTTCTTGACGTTGGTGTAGTTGCTTTCGGCCAGGGAAAACGCCTCCTGGTGGGCTTTGAGCAGCTCCTGCAGGATCTGGATATTGTAGAACATCTTGCGCACGTTCAGGATGGTGTCGGCCCTGGAATCCTTTTCCTTTTCCTTGGCCAGCCTCAGGTCCAGTTCGGCGTTCTTGTAATTGAAAAATATCTTGCCGCCGGTGAAGACCGGCTGGACGATCTGGAAACTGAACGCGTAGTCCTTCTGGAAGCGCAGCGTGGCCTTGGTCGGCTCGGCGCCGGGGTAGAAGGGCGGTATCTCGATAACCATCAACTTCTGATCCAGTATTTTACTACCGGACAGCGTTATTTCCGGCAGGAAACCGAAATTCTGCATGAGGCGATAGCGGTACTGCTTGACCTCCTGCTGGCTGACCTGATAGGCGGTGTTGTTGGTCAGCGCCAACTGGATTGCCTGGTCGACGGTCAGGTCCATGGGCGCGTTTTGCGCAAATGCCAGCGTCGCCAGAAGTAGAAACAATAAAAATGCTTTTTTCATTGCTGCCTCCTATGCCAGTATGCCGTTTTTCAACAGCGTCATGATCAATTTTTTTTGTTTTTCATGGTTGATGAGATCGGCCTGGATCGACTCCCATAATGCCCCTTCCAGCAAGCTGCTCAGGGTGGCCCCCACCATGATGACCCCAAACCCCTTGAGGACTTCGGGGCGTATGACATCCTTCATGAATTCGCCCAGATTCTTGGCGATCTCTTCCCTTCTGCGTAATTCAAAACCCATGTGTTCTTCGATGTTCTCGCACTCTTGGATGGCCACGTGATGTTCCCGGACCATCATTTTCAGGAAGTTCCGTTTTTCCTGCATCAGCGAGAGTGAAAGATCGATAATATCCTCTATGATCAGGCGCTTGTCTTTTTTCTGGCCCATCAATTCCTTGCCTTTTTGGGCGATTTCATCCTGAAAACGGATATAATTAGCGGTAAAATATTTATCGTTATATAATGACAAAGGTTCTACCGGGGCCGGTCTTTGCAAGACTTGTCCGCAATTAAGGCAGCGAACTATTCTGTAAGGCGGTTCCTGCCAAATCACATTTATAATTATTTTACCTAGCGTAATATATTTTAACTCGGAGTTAATATTTTGTCAACAGAAAAAACTATTTTTATTTTTTTTTGAAAATCTCACTAATGACGACAACTTGATTTTTATTGACAATCTTTTTCGCCTGGGATAAATTACTCCCATGCCGTGGCCGGTAAAAGAATTGGACGACGTCAAGCATATTTTGCACGATAAAAAACTGCACATCGCCCAGGAAGAAATATTCACCAGCCTGGCCCGCATCGAGCATTCGCAGCGGATTTTCCCCCAGCTGCAGCAGAAGGCCCTGCTGGTGCAGCTGCTGCATACGTATGAAAATTCGAAAAAAAAAGTGGTCATCCAGCTGGATGTGCTGGGAGAAATAAAGTATCCCCTAACCGTGACCATGGGCGTGCTGGCGGAGGATTGGAGCGGCATGGCCAACTCCATCCTGGGCATCATTCACCAAAAGCACGGCAATGTCCTCTACCTCAAGGGATTCACCCTGGACTATGAAACCCACAAGCTGGGGATCATCATCCTCTCCTTCCTGATCAAAACCGCCCGCGAGTACAAGCATTTTCTAGCCGAAAAAAACAACCTGCTGACGATCATCAAGGACGCCTCGCAGGGCAGCCTATCGAAAACCCTGCTCCTGGAGGACGAGACCATCCGCTTCGACATCTACAACAAAACCGTCAAGGCCATAAAAAAAATGTACCGTGACCCCGACATCGACACCATCATCGGCGAGAACGGCGAGGCCTTGAAATTCATTTCATCCCGTTCGCGGGAATACCTGCAGGAAAGGAAGATCTCCGACCTGGCCGCGCTGATCATCGACAACTTCAAATTCCAAAAAATGGTCCGCGACGGCAAGGCCGACAAAAAGATCAAGATCAAGAATTTCGAGACCATCTACGAAAAGCTGACCGGGATCACCTTTGTCTGCTGGGAAGAGAATTTTTCGGTGGAAAATTTTTTGAAAACCCTGGATTTCATCGTCCCCGGCCACATCATCAAGCACCACAAAAGCTTCGTCTCCAGTGAAAAAATCCTGGTCTACCGCATCGAAATCGTCGACAGCCATATCCAGCCGCTGAATCCCGATGCCATCAAGTCCATCGAAACGTCGCTGGCGAAACTGATCAGCACCTCGGTCAACGAGGTCTTCTCCCAGATCAAGTCGGTGGGCGGCTATGAGCATTACGCCCGGGCCATTATTCCGTTCCTGATGGAGGAAGCGAAGGTGACCGGTATCAGCCAGGTTTTCATGAGCGTCGAGAAGAAGAACGAATTCATGATGCAGCTGAAGCTGATCGTCGTCTCCCTGCCCAGCAAAAAGGCCAACCTGAACAAGCTGATCGCTCTGCTGGAAAACCATCAGGGCATCGAGATCCTCTCGGTCGTCCCTCCCCGCCTCTACCAGAAGCAGATCGAAGTCAACATCATGAACTTGAAGGTCACCCTGGCGGAGTTTGTTTCCATCGCCGCCATTTTCCAGACCATCAAAAACATTTTGAAGAGCCTTTATGATCAGATCCGCGATTTTGACGAAGGCCTGCGCAATCGTGACATGGGTACGCTGGCCGATCTGACCTCCCGCTTGAAAACCGTCAATCCCTTGATCATCAAGGAAATCTATTTCAATTTCGACGAGATCTACCGCATCGAAACCCCGCCCGTAATCATGGCCGAGATCATCAACCTGGCATGCGCCACCATGGAAACGGCCAAGCGTGAAGATCTGGGGCGGGTGGTGATCAGCACCAAAAGCATCAAGAACCCGTTCACGGATGAGCCGCTGAAGACCATCTTCGTCGTTTCCTACGGCAAGGACAGAAAAATCCTGAGCAAATTCATCAACCACACCCAGGGCATCGAGATCTATTTCACCCGCATCGAATGGGAGCAGCGTTTTTGCCTGATCCTGATCCTTAAGAAAAACAACCGCGCCCTCCTGGCGGCCGAAATCAAGAAAATAAAGACCGGGGTGCTGGAGAAATATCTGAAAAACGTCATGTTCATTGACGCCAATGCCCCGGCCGTCACCACGAATCGCTGAAGCGGCAGCCCCATGTTCAAACTGACCTCGCCGTTTTGCATCACCGTTGCCCAGAAGACGGCCGTTGACGAAATCGTCGGCAAATTCAGGGCGGGATGCCGCAAGCAAGTCTTGCTGGGCGTGACCGGGTCGGGAAAAACATTCTCCATGGCGCACATCATCCGCGAGTTGAATGTCCCGACCCTGGTTCTCTCTCCCAACAAAACGCTGGCGGCCCAGCTTTTTCAGGAATTCAAGGGGTTTTTTCCCACCGACCGCGTCGGTTATTTCATCAGCTATTACGATTATTACCAGCCGGAAGCATTCGTCCCGCAGCGCAACCTCTATATCGCCAAGGAAGTTTCGATCAATCCCGAGCTGGAAAGGCTGCGCCTGGACGCCACCCGCAACCTCCTCGAATCGCGGCAAACGGTCGTGGTGGCTTCGGTTTCGGCGATCTACAGCATCGGCTCGCCAAGCGATTTTACCGAGCAGAAAATCGCCCTGGCCCTGGGCGACACCATCGCCCGCGACGCCTTGCTGGATGAATTCGTCAAGCTGGGCTACGGCCGCACCCATGACCTGCTGGAAAGCGGGAAATTCAGGGTGCGCGGGCACATGGTCGAGATTTTTCCCACCAGCGAGGAAAATCCGCTGCGCTTTGAATTTTCCGGGACCGCCATCGGCCGCATCGTTTTTTTCGATCCCCTGACCGGCGCCTGGCTGGAGGAACGGAAGCAGGTGAACGTCTTCCCCATCAACTATTTTTTCTACCGCCGGGCCCGCGTCGAAGCGGCGCTGGCCAAGATCAGGCTCGAACTGGAGGAACGGCTGCGTTATTTCCTAGCTCAGGGCAAGCCCGAATTGGCGGAACGCCTGCGCCAGCGGACCCTATTTGACATCGAGATGCTCGAGCAGTTCGGCCATTGCCCCGGCATCGAGAATTATTCCCTGTATCTGACCGGACGCCAGAAAGGCGAAGCCCCTTACACCCTGCTGAGTTTTTTCCCGCCCGGATACCTGACGATCATCGATGAGTCGCACGTGACGGTTCCGCAATTGAACGGCATGTACGCCGGCGACCGCTCGCGCAAGTCCAAGCTGGTCGAATACGGCTTCCGGCTGCCTTCGGCCCTGGACAACCGGCCGCTGAATTTCGCCGAGATTCAGGAACGGCTGCAAAATGTCCTATACGTTTCGGCCACACCCGCCCCGTTCGAGATCAGTGATGCCCAGGGGCGGGTGACGTCGCTGCTGGTCAGGCCGACCGGGCTGATCGATCCCGAAGTGATCGTCAAGAAAGCCGTCGATCCGGTGCAGGACATGCTCTCCGAAATCGAACCGGTGATCAAGAGCAAAAATCGCGTGCTGGTCACCACCTTGACGAAAAAAATGGCGGAGAAACTGGCTGATTTTCTGACCTTGAAAGGCGTCCGCTGCGCCTACCTGCATTCGGAGATCAAGGCCCTGGACCGGGTAAAGATAATCAGAAAACTGCGCCAGGGCGAATTCGACGTCCTGATCGGCATCAACCTGCTGCGCGAGGGGCTCGACCTGCCCGAGGTGGCGCTGGTGGTTATCCTCGACGCCGACAAGGAGGGCTTCCTGCGCTCCCCGACCGCCCTGATCCAGACCTTCGGCCGCGCCGCCCGCCACATCGACGGCAAGGTCATCCTCTACATCGAGGGCATGGTGGAATCGGTGCGCCAGGCGATCGCCGAAGCCGAGCGGCGGCGAAAGTACCAGGTCGAATACAACCGGGGCCACGGCATCTTGCCCGTCTCGGTGCGCAGCCAGATCAAGGATTTCCACGACGACGACTATTGGCTGAAGAAGAGCGCCGAGCCGCTGCCCGAGGATTTCAAGAACCGGGAGGCGCTGGAGAAGGAGATCCAGAAATTGACGCTGGCCATGAAGGAAAAAGCCGCCCACCTCGATTTCAAGACAGCCGCCCAGCTGCGCGACCGCATTAAACTCTTAAAAAATATGCTGATCGAGATGTTTTGAGACTATCAACATCTGGTCGCGTCGCGGCTATTGAATGGGGTTATGTAGTACTCGAGGGCAGCTCCAGGCCATAGCCCTTGCGCTTGTCCTCGGCCTTGAGCAGGAAGGCGAAAACGAGGCCGAGGAAGCCAAAGCCCGTGAAGACCAGCATGGGGATCGTATAATTGTAGGCGACCAGTGGCGACCCGTCGGCGGCTACGGTGCGTGACACGATGCAGAAACGGTCCAGGATCCAGCCGATCAACAGCGGCACCCCCATCAGCCCCCAGTTCTGGATGTAGAATATCAACGCATAGGCCGTGCCCAGCTGCTTCTCGGGTATCAATTTGGGCACTGAGGGCCACATGGCGGACGGGACCAGGGAAAAAGCCACGCCGAGAACGAGCATCAGCACAAAGGCGACAAGCCAATGGCTGAGCAACGGGACGGCAAAAAGGAGGTGGACGCCGATCAGCATGGCCGAACCAAGGAACATGATAGATGCCGCCTTGCCTTTGCGGTCTACCATGCGCCCGAATATTGGCGTCATGAAGATATTGCCGAAAGGCAGCAAGCCTGGAATGATGCCGGCCAAGCCCAGCGCGACATGGTATTTTTGGACCATCAGGTCGGTCGCGTATTTAAGGAAGGGGAAAACCGCCGAATAAAAAAGCAGACACAACATCGAGATATACCAGAAGCCCTTGTTCTTCAGTATCAGCTTGATGTCGGAGAGGCGGAACGGCTCCTCGCTATCGGCGTCGCCCTTGGCTTCCGAGGCATCGAGCTTGCGGTCCATGATTCCGTACACCAGGTAGCTGATGAAGCCGATGATAAGCAACACCACGGCCAGCAGCACCGGTGCCCCCACGGACTTGAAATGGGCGGCGACCGGGGCGCTGATCATCAGGGCCAGGGCCGTCCCCATGCGCGCCATGGCCAATTGCAGTCCCATGGCCAGGGCCATTTCCTTGCCTTTGAACCACTTGACGATGAGCTTGGTGGTGGTGATTCCCGCCACTTCGACGCCGACGCCGAAGATGGCGTAGCCGATGCCGGCCAGATAAACCTGCAGGGGCATGCCGCCGATCAATGGCACGTTTTGCAGCAGGGGCGTGGGGTCGAACGTGTGGGTGATGGCGAAATATTTAAGCACGGCCCCGGCGACCATCAGGCCGGTGGACATTACTCCGGTGAAACGCACGCCCATCTTGTCCAGGATGATGCCGCCGATGAGCAGCATGAACAGGAAGACATTGAACCAGCCGTAGGCGCTGGTGAAAAAGCCATATTGGGTGCTGGTCCAGTGCAGATGCTGCTCCAGCATGGGTTTCAGGGGGGCCATGACGTCGGCCATGAAATAGCCGCAGAGCATGGCCAAGCCGGCTACGGTCATAGCCGCCCAGCGGGCTTTCGGGGATTCGCGCAACGAAGTTCTCAGGGCTTGAGTCATTGTTTCCTCGCTTTTAGCTTCGCTTAGTTAGATTTTAAGCACTGCGAAAAAATATTATATTATCAATAAAAAAAAAATACAATGCAGCGTATCAGCGAAACAGAAATCTGCATGCAGCAGGTGATAATGAGGTCGGGATGGGTAAAATGGCCGGGGCACATTGGCGTGCCCCGGCCTTATGGCTACTGTTCGAGGGTGAAAGTGATCGTGACCGTAAAAACAACCGGCTTGGGAATGCCGTTTAAAATATAAGGCTCATACAGCCATTGCTTGATGGCGCTTAAAGCGGATTCATTGAGCAGCGGGGATGCGCTGTAAATGACCCGCGCACTTCGTACCCGGCCGTAGATATCGGTCATGGCTTCAACGACGACCTTGCCTTGGACATGGGCGGCCAATGCGATCGTCGAATAAACCGGTTTGACTTCCCTGATTTTTCTGGGCATTTGCACGCTGGCAATGCGCAGGGCCGGGAGGGAATCATCCACCTTGTCGCCTTTCTGAACGCCGATGAGCGCATTGGGGGCGCCGCCGATGATACCATCCGGAATGCCGCCGACGCCATCCGAATCGCCGTTGCCGACACCGATCGTGTCCAAATTTTCCTCTTCGATGGTTTCAGGAACCACCATAGGCACCATTAAAACACCATCCTGAACAGGATTTTTTGGGGGATTCTTAGGGCCAGGTCCTTCTTTTATCCTGCCATCGTTTCCCGAGCCCCTAGACGGTACCAGCGGTGCAGGCGGAGGATTGGTCGAGATACGGATCACCTTAAATTGGGGCAAATTCGCATCGGCCCTGATCAAGGGGACCATGACCAGGCTGGCGATGAGCAGGACATGAAACAACAATGAAAGGGGCAGGGTGAGCCAGGTCAAACTTTTCGGCCGCCTCACTTTTTCGGAAGACATGGATGAATGGTTGAACATGGCATACCTCCTCTGGCAGGGAATCGTTCGGCGACTCCCGTTGCCTGGGAATACTATGCCTTGTTTATTGACGGCAATCGTCCCGAATCATGATTCAATACCCTTTTTATTTTATCTCCAGCCGCTGGCGGAACTCGGAAGGGCTAAAGCCGGTATTTTTTTTGAAAGCGGCGTTAAACACCGACTTGGAGTTGAAACCGCTTTCAAAAGCGATCTTGAGCAGTTTGTCGTCCCTGGTTTTCAGATCGGACAGTT
>JAPKZL010000175.1 GCA_026393795.1 Candidatus Aminicenantes bacterium
TTGGGGGTCAACAGCTACGTGGTCAAGCCCCTGGATTTCAACAAATTCGTGGAGGCGGTTTCCGAATTGGGGTTGTACTGGGTGCTGCTGAATCAGGCGCCGTTTTGAAGATAGGGTCCAGGGTTTAGGGTCTAGGGTACAGGGAAGAGAAAGACAAAGAAAAGAAACAAGATGAAACGAGTAAGAAACAAACTCGAGTTCTTCCATGTCACGCGTCACGCGTTACGCGTTACGATTTTCAGAGTACAGGAAGAAGGGTACAGGGTTTAGGGTCTAGGGTTTAGAGAAGAAAAAGAGGGTAATGAAAAGAGATAAGATGAAGCAAGCAAAGACAAAGAAAGCGAGCAAGGCCAGCGCCGAGAAAGAGAAGAAGTTGCGCGTTCTGATTCTCGAGGATAATCCGGCGGACGCCGAGTTGATGGAACGGCAGCTAAAAAAAGCCGGCATCGGTCTTATCTCACAACGGGCGGACTCCCGGAGCGGATTTCTCAAAGCATTGCAGGCATTCAAACCGGACGTCATTCTGGCCGATTACAAGCTGCCGAAATTCAACGCGCTGCAGGCTTTGCAACTGAGCAAAAAAATGGCGCCTCTGACCCCATTTATTGTCGTCACCGGTTCGATCAGCGAAGAAGTGGCGGTCGAATGCATAAAGCAGGGCGCCGACGACTATCTGCTTAAAGACAGACTGGCCCGCCTGGCTGAAGCGGTCCGGCACTCATTGGCGAACCGTTTCCTGCAGCAGGAAAAAATAGCCGCCGAAGCAGCATTGCGCGAAACGAACGAAATATTCCGCTTGTTCCTGAAACACAACCCAATTTATGTCTTCATTAAAGATGAAAATATCCGGCCGATCTACTTGAGCGAAAACTATGAGAAGATGCTGGGGCGGCCCCTTGCCGGAATCCTTGGCAAAAATATGAACGAACTTTTTCCGTCCGAACTTTCCCGCACCATGATTGAGGATGACAAAAGGATCCTGCGCGAGGGCAAACCACTCGAATTCATCGAGAAGCTGAACGGCAGGACCTACTCCACCATGAAATTCCCCATCATTATCGACGGCAAAGCCAAGTACCTGGCCGGCTACACCACTGACATCACCGAGAGCAAGCAGGCCGAAGAAGCTCTGCGGCAGAGCCGGGAGCAATTCCGTATTGCGCAGGATATGTCCCCCGATGGGTTCACAATCCTTCAACCAGTACGCGATGCCCAGGAGCGCGTTGTCGATTTTATCTGGGTTTATGAGAATGCTGCGGTTGCGCGGCTAAACGGCACCGACCCGGAAGCAGTTTTGGGCAAGCGCCTGCTGGAGCTGTTCCCCGGCCACCGCGGTACGTCAATACTGAGAGCCTATCAGAAGGTCGCGGAGTCAGGTGAGACTTGCATCGTTGAGGCCGACTACTCCGGCGAAAGCATGCCAAAACCAACCTCGTTCCGGATCGTCGTTGTGCCGATGGCTGGAAATATCGCCATCCTGGCCCAGGATATCACCCAGCGCAAACACGCCGAGGAACAAATCCGGGCATCCCTGCTTGAAAAAGAAGTACTGCTCAAGGAGATCCATCACCGGGTGAAGAACAACCTGCAGGTCATTTCCGGGCTGCTGACCCTGCAGGCGGCGCAGATCAACGACGAGCGGCTGCAAGGGGTGCTCAGGGAAAGCCAGAGCCGCATCTGGACCATGGCATTGATCCACCAGACGCTCTACCAAACGGGCAACCTGGCCGATATCGACATGGCCGATTACATCCGCGCGCTGTCCGGCAACCTGCTCAGCTCGCATGCCCAGGTCGCCATGCCGCCGACGATCATTTTCAACCTGCTGCCGTTGCGCCTGGTCATCGACAAGGCCATTCCCCTGGCCCTGATCATCAACGAGTTGGTGACCAACGCCATGAAGCACGCCTTCCCTGACGGGCAGCCGGGCGAGATCCGGATTGCATTGCAAGAACGTAGGGGCACAGCACGCTGTGCCCCTTTGAAAAATACCGACCCCACGCCCAACGAGGGCACGGTACCAGGTAGGGGCACGGCGCGCCGTGCCCCTACGGACGAAGAAAATGCCCCTACCTACGAATTGACCGTCGCCGACAACGGCGTTGGCCTCCCGGCCGGCTTCGACCCGAAAAACCAGAAAAGCCTGGGCCTGCAACTGGTCACCATGCTGACCAGGCAACTGGGCGGTAAGTTGACCATCGAATCCAAGGGCGGCACTTCCATTGCCATCACATTCAACCGCAATGAAAAAAACTGAAAACAATCCTGATGCCAAACGCTTGCGGGTACTGATCCTGGAAGACAACACCGTTGACGCCGAACTGGTCGAACATGAACTGCACAGGGCGGAAATCATTTTCACCTCCCGCCTGGTCGATGCGAAAAAAGAATTCAATAAAGCCCTGGCCGAATTCCAACCCCAGGTCATCCTTTCCGATTTCAAGCTGCCCTTGTTCGACGGCCTGGCCGCCCTGGAGATCGCACGCACCCAAACGCCGGACATCCCCTTCATTTTTGTTTCGGGGTCGATCGGCGAAGAGAAAGCCATCGAGACACTCGCCCGGGGAGCGTCCGATTACATCTTCAAGGACAACCTGCAAAGGCTGGGACCGGCGGTTAAAAGGGTGATCGAAGCAACACGCCTGAAGCTGGAAAAGAAGAATACCGACGAGGAATTACGCCGCCGCGCCGACGAGCTGCGGCTCCTGGCCGCAGCGGCCGACCGCTTTGTCCATATCAATGACCTGGATCAACTTTACGACTATCTGGCGCAGACGATCCCCGCCATATCCGGGGCCGATTATTTGCTGCTCACCCTCTACGACGAGAAGCTGCAGGCCGTGCGGCCCAAGATAGTCATTGGCTTCGAACCATTCCGGGAAACCATCCGCCGCCGCTTCAACATCGATCCTTTGCAGATGGTTTTTTACTTCAAGGACATGGGCAAGGATGATTTCAGCGATTTCATTTCCCGGCGGCTCCTGCCTGTCCGCGACGGCCTGTACGGACTCGCCAACCGTAAAATTCCGGCCTCCAGCTGCCGCCTTATCGAAAAAATCCTGGCCATCGGCAGCATGCACACCATGGGCTTTTCCTGGGAAAACCAGCTCTATGGCGGTTTGACGGTATTGTTCAAAAAAGGCAATGAATTGCAAAACCAGGCCCAGGTCGAGACCCTGCTCAACCAGGCCACTGTTTCCATCAAGCGCCTGCTGGCCGAAAGGTCCCTGGGTGAGAGCGAGGAACGTTTCCGCCGCATCTCCGAGACCATGTCCGACATTTCCTATTCCTGCCTGTCCGACGCGGAAGGAAATTTTGCGTTGTCCTGGATGACCGGCGCGACCGACCAGATCACCGGGTATACCATCGAAGAGATCATGGCCATGAAATGTTGGGAGAAACTGATCTTGGCGGAAGATCTCCCCGACTTCGAAAAATACGTCACCGGCCTGACCCCCGGCAACAGCGGCATCTGCGAGCTGCGCCTGCGCCAAAAGGACGGGAGCAACGTCTGGGTGCAGTCGTTTGCCGAATGCACGCAAAGCAAGGAACGGCCGGAACAGCTCATCCTTTTCGGGGGACTGGTGGACATCAGCGAGCGCAAAAGAATGTATGACCAGCTGCGCCAGTCCGAGGAATATTACCGCACCCTGGTGCAGACCTCGCCCGACGCCATCATTATCGTCGACGGCGGCGGCCGGGTCACTTTTGCTTCCCATAAAACCCTCGAGGTCTTCGGCATTCCCGCCCAAACCACCATCATAGGGATATCGATAATGGATTTTGTCGAACCCGGAGAGATCCCCAGGGTGCAGGAGCGCCTGGTCGAGATCCTCTCCGGCCGCTCGCTGTCGGAGATCCGCGAATATAGGCTATTGCGGCACGATCGCCGGCCGTTTTGGGGGGAAATCTCATCGTCACCGCTCCAGGACGCTTCGGGTCGGAGCATCGGCCTGCTGCTCGTCTGCCGCGATGTTTCCGAACGCAAGCAAGCCGAAGAACAGATCCGCGCCGCGCTGAAGGACAAGGAGGTGCTGCTGCAGGAGATCCACCACCGGGTCAAAAACAACCTGCAGATCATTTCCGGGCTGCTGACCCTGCAGGCCGACCAGTCCGCCGGAAGGCCCCTGAGCGAAATTTTCAGCGCCAGCCAGGACCGCATTCGCTCCATCGCCCTGATCCACGAAAAACTTTACCATTCGCGCAACCTGGCCGAGATCGCTTTCGACGAATATTTGCGCACGTTGACCGAAAACCTTTTCATTTCTCATGGCGTCGCGGCCGGCCGCATCACCGTCAAATACGAAATGGAACCCATCCTCTTTACCATCGAAAAAGCCATCCCCCTGGGGCTGATCGTCAACGAGCTGGTCACCAACGCCCTGAAGCACGCCTTCCCGGCCGGGCAACAGGGGGAGATCCGGATTTCATTACAGGAATGTAGGGGCGTAAAATTTTACGCCCCTACGGAAGATACGGGCACGGCCCCAGGTACGGGCACGGCCCCAGGTACGGGCACGGCGCCAGGAAGGGGCACAGCGCGCTGTGCCCCTACATACGAATTAACCATAACCGACAACGGCATCGGCTTCCCGGCCGGCTT
>JAPKZL010000176.1 GCA_026393795.1 Candidatus Aminicenantes bacterium
CTTGCCGTCAGGCTGGACTGGAGGTATTCAATCTGCCGCTGCATGTCCCCGAATTCGCTGATCTTGTCGATGACCATTTTTATCTGGGCCGGCGTGAATGGCTTGGGAATGTAATCGGTCGCCCCCATGCGGATCGCTTCGATGGCCGAGTCGATGGACGCATAGGCGGTGATGATGACTATTTTGGCACGCGGCGAATGAAATTGCAGGTAGGGGATCAGTTCAAGGCCGTTCTTGGTCCCCAAGCGCAGATCAAGAAAGGCCACATCGAAAACATTTTGCTTGATCTCGTTGACGGCGTCGTTAAAATCACCGACTGAACGGACCTGGCAGCCCTCGATTTCCAGACAAATGGCGATGGTCTTGCGAATGTTCGTTTCGTCATCGACTACCAATACGTTAAGCCGGATCTGCCTACCAGGTTTTTCTTTGTTTGTGCTCATTTATGCTCTCGAAGTTCTCATCATGGCCATGCCCGACCGGATCAATTCTAGCTTTTTTCCAAGATAAGTCAACTGGCATCGGGCTGGAATCAGTGGTGAATGAGTCGGCTCAACAGCGGCCGCCGGATGGTGATCGCTCCATGCGGGCACATCTCCTGGCAGCAATAGCAGCGGATGCAGCGCGGATAATCGTAAGCCGGCTTTGAATCCGCAGCGCCCGGTTTTTTCTGGACCGCCTTCGGTTCCACCGGGCACACGTCCGTGCAGACGCCGCAATTTTTACAAAGAGCGGTATCGATGAAGGGCCGCGGCGTAACCCATTTTTTCAGGTAATAGGGGAAAGAGCTGTCCATGGTCGCGGCCGGCTGGCGGACAACCTTGAAATCCGGGCATTCCAGCGGAGAGATCTCATCGCCGCAGATTTCAATCTCGTCATCCTGATACCGGCCCAGGCCGCTTAGGGCGGCGGGCTTCATGGTCGGAACATAGGTCGCCGGCATGTGGACCAGCCGGCAGAAAACGGCATCCAGGGCGACCGGGTCGCTTGCAAGGAGAAGGACCTTCATGGGCCGCGCCGTTCCCGAACCCGGGCCGTTGCCCTCCATGGCCACGATGCCGTCCAAGACGTAGAGACGGGGCTTGAGGAAGCGGGTGATGTCAACCAGCATGGCCGCAAAGTGCTCGGCCCTTGGCATCTTGACATGAAACTCGGCCTTGCGCATGCCGGGAACGCAGCCGAACTGGTTCTTGACCGCGCCGGTGATGCGCATGAACCCGTGGGTTTTCATCTTGGCCAGGCTGATGATGCCGTCGGTTTCCAACGCGGCTTTGGCCAGGACCAGCTGCTTGGTGATCATGGCTTCATTGAAGCCGACCTGTACGGCGGTGGTGAAATCGGCTTGCGCCATGCCGATTTCCCTGGCCGCCGCGGTCAATCCAGCTTTGGCCAGCGCTGCCGCCGGACTGCCGAAGCCCGGGGAATCGCCGAAACTGACCTTGGCTCCGCTTTCCTGGCACAGGAGACCCATGGCTTTGAGCACGGCTGGGTGGGTGGTGACGTTTTTATGCGGCTCGGCCCCTGACAGGCAATTCGGTTTGAGCATGACCTTTTCATTCGCGGCAACGAAACGGCCGATACCGCCCAGAAGTCCGACGCCCTGGCGTAGAGCTTGCAAAACCAGTTCCGGATCGTAGCTCGGGCATTCGATCAGGGCGACTTTGGTTCTTGGCGTTGACGTATTTTCAGTGCCGGCCATGAAGGGACTTATTCGAAAAGCTGCCGCACCGGGGGGCTGAAGTCGCTTTCGTTGCCTTTCTTGTCCACGGCGGTGACGGCGTAGGTGTATGCTTTGCCGTGAACGACCTGCTTATCGTGAAAAAAATTGTCGCTCACCGAGTCGGCCAGAAGCGTGAAATCCTCTTTTTCAGTCGATTTGCGGTAGACGCGATAGAATGCCAGGTCCTTGTCGGGCACGCTTTCCCAGGTTAAAAAAACCTGGTCCTTGGCGGTGAAGCTGACCAGGTTGTTGGGGATGTCGGGGGGAAACGTGTCCTGGACACTGACTTTGACCGAGTTGGAAGGAGCATTTTCGACATGCTCGCCCAGGCGGCAGGAAACCTGGTACTCGTATTCGCCGTCGGTACCGGTATCGAGGTCGTGAAAAAACTCATTGATCACGGGTTCGGCGTCGATGGGCCGGAAATCGGCTTCGCCGCCGGCGCCCATGATCCGGCGGTACACATGGTAGCCGCTGATCTCCGGCAGGCCCCGCTCTTTGTCGGCCGCTGCCGGCCGGCTCCAGTTGAGGGTGACCGCTTTCCCCTGCCGCGACACCTGCAGGTCCTGGATGGGCGGGGGAGTGAGCATGGTTTTCAAGGTCAGCAACGGTCCCGGCGCCGATCTTTTCCGGGCGTAATAATAGACCACGGTGAAGCCATGGATCTTTTCCTGCAAATCCTTGTTCTTGAAGGTGAAGCGGCAGGAAGGCGAATTCTGGCCGCTGCCCTTGATTTCATCGGCCTTCAACTTGGCCAGCAGCTCGGCCTTTTTAATGAAGGCATCGGCCGCCGGCGTTTCACCGGGGTTGAGGCTGTCGTGGTAGACGTAGACCTTGGAGACCGACGACGGTTCGAACGCTTGTTTTTTATCGTCCAGGGAGGCGGGAAAATTCCAGGCCAGCTCGATCTGGCCGCCGATCTGCCTGACGCGGAAATTCTCCACCGCCGGCGGCGTGTTCTCCGGTTCCAATACCAGCGGCCCCTTCTTGCCGCAAAAGGAAAACACGGTGACCAGCACGAAAAGGAAAAGCAGGTTTTTTTTCATTGCCCTTTAAAGGATGTACTTGCTCAGATCGCCATCCTTGATGATGTCCTTTATTTTATTATCGACATAGGCACGGTCGATCTTCACCTGGCCATTGTCCAGGTCGGAGGCTTCGTAGGAGATATCCTCCATGACTTTCTCCATGATGGTGTGCAGGCGGCGGGCGCCGATGTTTTCCGAGGAGGTGTTGATTTCAACCGCCATGGTGGCGATTTCCTCGATGGCGTCGGCGCTGAACTGGATGTCCAGTCCTTCGGTGCTCAGCAGGTTCTGGTATTGCTTGACCAGCGCGTTCTTGGGCTCGGTGAGGATGCGGACGAAATCGTCCTTGCTCAGCGATTCGAGCTCGACGCGGATCGGGAAGCGTCCCTGCAGCTCGGGGATCATGTCGGCCGGCTTGGCCACGTGGAAAGCGCCAGCGCCGATGAACAGGACGTGGTCGGTCTTGACCATGCCGTACTTGGTGTTGACCGTGGTCCCCTCGATGATCGGCAGCAGGTCGCGCTGCACCCCCTCGCGCGAGACCATGGGACCGTGGCCGCCGCTTTCGCGGCCGGCGATCTTGTCGATCTCATCCAAAAAGACGATGCCCATCTGCTCGGTGCGGGTGATGGCTGTCTTGGACACCTGATCCATGTCCAGCAGCCGGTTCTGCTCCTCCATCATCATGTAATCGAAGGCCTCGCCGAGAGGCATCTTGCGCCGTTTGGGGCCGCGCGCGCCCATCAAATTGGGCATCATTTCGCTGATCTGGATGCCGATCTCTTCGACGCCCGACGCCGAAAATATTTCGAAAGGGGTGAAGGAATTTGACTTGACCTCGACCTCGATGACGCGGTCGTTCAGCTTATCCAGGCGCAGGAGCTTGCGCAGTTTTTCCCGGCTTTCCTGGAAGCTGTCCGCTTCGCCGGCGGCGCCGGGGTCGGTCGTCTCCTTGGCGGGTTTCGGCGGCAGCAGGATGGAGAGGATTTTTTCCTCGGTATTGCGCCTGGCTTTTTCCTTGTTTTCCACCATCTTTTCGGCCTTGACCAGGTCCACGGCGATGCGCACCAGGTCGCGGACGATCGATTCCACGTCGCGGCCCACGTAGCCGACCTCGGTGAACTTGGAGGCTTCGACCTTGAGGAAGGGCGAACGGGTCAGTTTGGCCAGCCGGCGGGCGATCTCGGTTTTGCCGACGCCGGTGGGCCCGATCATCAGGATGTTCTTGGGGATGATGTCATCGGCGATGTCGGCCGGCAGTTTCTGGCGGCGGAAGCGGTTGCGCAGGGCGATACTCACCGACTTCTTGGCGTTTTTCTGGCCGATGATGTACTTATCGAGCTCCTTGACGATCTCCTTTGGGGTCAGTTCATCGCCCTTATTGAGGACCGATTCGCTCATCTACAGTTCCTCGATGCAGAAATTGCTGTTGGTGAAGACGCAGATGTCGGCGGCGATGGCCATCGCCTTTTCGACGATGGCGCGGGCGTCCAGCGTCGTGTCGCGGCTCAGGGCCAGGGCGGCGGCCATGGCGTACGGTCCGCCCGAACCGATGGCCAGGACGTTCTCATCCGGTTCGATGATGTCGCCCGTCCCGGACAGGATGTACATTTTCTCCTCGTTGGCGACGATGAGCATGGCCTCCAGCCGGCGCAGGACCTTGTCGGTGCGCCAGTCCTTGGACAACTCGACGGCGGCGCGCGAAATGTTGCCGTTGTACTCCTCGAGCTTGGCTTCGAAGCGCTGGAAAAGCGAGAAGGCGTCCGACGTGGCCCCGGCGAACCCGGCCAGGATCTTGTCGTTGTACAAGCGGCGGATTTTTTTCGCCGTATGCTTCAAAACGGTATTCTGGAACGTCACCTGACCGTCGGCAGCCATGACCAGTTTGCCCTGGTGGCGGACGCACAGCACGGTGGTGGAGTGCATGGTTTCCTTCATTAGTCGATTTTATAACTTTTAGCCGGTCAAGTCAACTTGACCAGGCAGCACCGATCATCCGGATATAAAAGCGGTAGTCACACTATAGTCACACTGGATGGTCTCAGCTTCTAATAAAATTGCTGAATCCATAGTGTGACTATTCAGTGTGACTATACCAACACTGGATGTTTTTGGCGACTTACAGAATTTGCCAAAAACATAGTGTTGGTAATCTGATCGGTCTGTCCCCCGAGGGGGGCGCCACGCATAGTACTTTGGTCTATCTTGTGATAGCGAAATTAATACCCGGGGTTTAAAAAATAAAATATTACTTTTGTCCTCAAACGATAGCTTCTCCCGGAACGTCAACTGATCGGTCAATGAATTTTGACCCGAATCCGGAATTGACCCTCACGGATAGCGGCTGCGGCCGCACCGGCGGGGTCAGGGAGGAGAAGATGGGAACAAAAAATGACGTTGATTCGATCGGCCTTCCGAGGGCATGGCCAAGCACGCAGTGGATTGCTGCCATTGCCCTATTCATTCTTTGCGCCCTTGGCGCTGGCGCCTCCGATCTGGTGCAAACGGGACTGGAAAACAGCAGGCTGCGCTCCCTCACCATGGACGCCTTTTTTGACCCGGCCCGCAATTTTCTGGATGCGGCCGTCCGTCTGCACTTTGCCGATCCGGCTCCTGAGCGGTGTTTGTTTCTGGCCGAAGGCCTGGAGGTCAACTCCGTTTGCAGCGGATCGAAGACAAAACTCAGTTTCAAGCAGGATTCCGGCTTGGTGTTCGTGCAAGGAAGCGGGGAAATGGAATTGGAACTCCGCTACAGCGGCCGGCTCGTTCGCGTTCAAGACCCGATTGACGCATCCGCGAGCCAGGATATTCCTGAAATGCCGATCATGGCGGACGATTGTTATTTCCTTTCCTACCTCCAGGATTTCTACCCGCATCCGAAGCTTGACTTTATACCGCTGCAAATGAATATCCGCATTCCCAACGAATGGAACTGCCTGGGCAGCGGCACGCTGATCGGCGTGGAACCGGAATCCGCTTCTAACACCTATAGGTTCGAAAACGCGCAAGCCAAAGGCCTGACGTTCGTCGTTGGCCGTTTTCAGCAAGTTGGCCTCGTTGGCGGGGCGATCCCCATCCGGCTCCACGGCTGGCCCGCCTGCAACTATAAGGATTATTTCACCGACGCAAACATGGCCCAGGCCCTCTCTTTTTTGATTGAGCATTTCGGCCCTCTCGACCTGCCGGAATTGAATGTTTTGTTCAGGAGCGGGCGCTGTTTCAGCGGCACCAGCTACACGGGTCTTATCGTCCTGAACCTGGAGGAGCCCTCGTCGCGCTTTTTGGCCGCTGCCGCCAAGAAAACCCAGTCCGAATCAATGTTTTCGATCATCGACGCCAAAACCGACCTGTTGATCCACGAGCTGGCCCACCAGTGGTGGGGCGGTTTGGTATCCTGGAAAACCTCGGCCGACAATTGCATCACCGAAGGGCTGGCCACCTTTTCCACATTGCTTTATTTGCGTGAAAGCCAAGGAGAAAAAGCCTACCGGAATGCTCTCAAGCGGCTGAACCAGCAGGTGAAACGATACGCCGATCTGGGAGTTCCCGCCCAAGGGGTTTCGCTGAAACTGATGAACCGCGGCAGCGCGGTTTATCAAGCCCTGGTCTACGTCAAGCCGGCGCTGATGCTGGCCGCCCTCGCCGACCGGCTCGGTGAAAAGGAATTGCTTTTCCGCTTGCGGGCCATTCTCGCGAAACGACGCGGCTGCAACCTGGACACGGCTGAGTTCCTGAGCCAGTTGAGCGCAGGTGACCGTGAATTGAGCATGTTTCTGGGCCTATGGCTGTTCAAAAAGGGATTGCCGCCGGATGCCCCGGGGCGATAAAAAAGACAAGTTGACAGTGTTGATGGTTTTGGCTATGATACGTCCTTACAGCCATGAAAAAATTCAAAATGTATTTCTGGACGGGATTGGTCTGGTCCATCCTGCTTTTCGCCCTCTCCTTCCTGCTGTTCTTCAGCTTCTCCTACATGGGGGTGCGCGACGCCCAGGTCGAACAGATGGTGCGCGACAACTACTCCGGTCTCATTATCCTTTACAACCTGAAGATCCTGCTAGCCTATGCGGTCATTTCCCTGGCCGTCGCCGCCGGCGCCGCGCTGCTCAAGCTGCGCCGCTGGTGGAGCGTGGCCGCCCTCGAACTGTCGGTATGGCTGTCCTTCTGGTTTTACGCCGTCAAGCTGCATCCGCAGCTGTTCATGGAAGAGCTGTACAACAAGGGCGGATTGCGGCGGGGGCTGCAGCTGCTGCTCACCGACCGCATGCCGCTCTTTCTCCCGTTCGCTTTTTTGGCGGCCCTGGTCCTGTCCCTGGCCTGGAGGAAAAAGCGGCTCTGGGCCGGCGCCCTGCTGGTCGTTTTCGGAGCGCTGCTGGTCTTGCGCTTCCCGGTGCCCCGGGCCGAAGCGCCGGAAAGCAAACAGCCCAACATCCTCATCTTCGGTACCGATTCGTTGCGCCCGACCAGCATCGGCTATAACGGCTACCAACGGCCGACGCCGGCCCTGGACAAGCTCTTCGCCGGCGGCGCCAATTTCTCCGGCGCCACGTCGTCCCTGGCCCGCACCTTCTCCTCCTTCACCTCGCTGCTCACCTCCACGTATCCGCCGGAGCATGGCATCCGCCACATGTATCCCCGCTTTGAGGAACGCCGCCGCGACTGGTTCACGCTGACCAAGATCCTGAAGCAAAACGGCTACCGCACCGGCGTGGTCAGCGATTTTGCCGGCGACATCTTCACCCGCATCGACTACGGCTTCGACGATGTCGAAGCGCCGTACCTGACCATCAAGAACGTCATCCGCCAGCGTTGCCTGGAGGTCCACTACCTGCTGCTGGGTTTCCTGATCCATCCGGCCATACACCGCTTCTTTCCCGAGATGGCGGGCATGCCGATGTACCTCGACCCCTATTACCTCAACCGCGGTTCCCAATATTTCATCCGCTCCGCCGTTGCCGCCCAAAAGCCATTTTTCCTGCTGAGCTTCAGCTCCAACTGCCATTTCCCTTACATTGCCAAATACCCGTACTATAAATTGTACACCGACCCCGGCTACCGGGGCCCGCACAAGTACTGCAAGTTCGACACGGCCATGAAGGAATTCTCGCGCAGCGACATCCCCGAGAGCGACCGCCGCCAGATCCGCGCCTTCTACGACGGCGGCGTGCGCCTGTTCGACGACAGCCTGGCCGACATGCTTGCCTTCCTTGAAAAATCGGGCCTGAGCCGCAACACCATCGTGGTCATCCTCTCCGACCACGGCGAGAGCCTTTACGAAGACGGCTACGGCATCGGCCACGGCGACCATTTGCGCGGCCCCTACTCAAACACCATGACCTTCGGCGTCTGGTCGCCCTACGAGTCCTTCGCCGGCAGGCGCATCGCCCCGACGGTTCGCGACATCGACGTGGCTCCCACGTTGCTTGACATGCTCAACCTTCCCGTACCGGACCGCTTCCGCGGCCGTTCCCTGCTGCCGGTCATGCGCGGCGGCTCCTTCGGCGGCTATCCGGCCTACATGGAGACGGAGTTGTGGTACACGCCGGAGACTCCCTACATCAGGAACCGCATGCGCATGGCCTATCCCGGCGTCCAGAAAGTCCTCGAGCTGGTCCCGGACAGCGGCGAGATCATTTTAAAGAAAGAATTCACCCCCATCGTCATCCGCAGCAAGCACCGCGGTATGCGGCTGAACGACAGGAGATACATTTACATGCCCGGCGACCACGGTTTCCAGGAGGAATGGTACATCGATGAAAAACTGCTGCCGCAGCCGCCGCTCGACGACGCGGCATTGCTGGGCCTAAAAAACACGATGCTGGGATTGTTCAACGGCAAGCTCAGCGTCGACGGCAGCGGCCGCATCGAGGAGAAGATCGAATAATTGATTCTACTCCAAGCAGGCTTGCTGCTTTAAAAGGGAGGGTTCAAACCGCAGTAAAAAAAATCTTTTTGTCTTGGATCACCGGTCGGATCTTTTTCTCCCTCTCCAGGACATCCAAATACTGGCGCAGCTCCGCCTCGCCCTTGGCGGTCAGGGCCTGCAGATCGTCCAGGGTCAGCGGCCGGCGGCGGATGGTGTTCAACAGGCTGTTTTCCAGGTTGCGGCTGAAAGACAGTATCTCGCCGCGGTGGCTGGTGCGCTTGATGATCTCCACCTTAAGGTCGGGCCAGCCGGCGCGGATCTTTTCCAGGGCAACGAAGTCGGCCGATACGACGCCGGGGTAGGCGGGGGGGCGGTCCAGGGTATTCAGCTGGACCTTGTCGGGGCGGATGCGGCGGATGGCCGCGCCCAGGGCGGCGATCTCTTTCTCCCGGTCATTGATTCCCTTGACGATGAAAACCTCCAACCAGATTTTGCCCTTGAATTCCTCGCGCAGGGCGGCCAAGCCGGCGATGATCCGTTCCAGATCCAAGCCGGCATGGGGCTGGTTGATGCCAACGAAGGCGGCCGGGGTGGCCGCGTCGAGCGACGGCAGGATGACGTCTGCCATTTGCACGTCCCGGCGCACCGTTTCTAGGTGCATCATCGTGCCGTTGGTCAGAACGGCCAGCGGCACGCGGCTGAGCTTTTTTATCTCGCCGATGAACCAGCCCAGGTCGGCGTTGAGAGTTGGCTCGCCGGAACCGGAAAAGGTGATGAAATCGAGATGCGGGATGTGCGGCAGGGTCGAGCGGAGCTCGGCGAGCAGCTGCTTTTTCGGGAAAAAGCTTTGCCGCTCGATGGTCAGGCGGGTGGTGGGGCCGCATTCGCAGTACAGGCAGTCCAGGCTGCAGGTTTTAAAGGGGATGACGTCCAGCCCCAGCGAGATGCCCAGGCGCCGGGAGGGGACAGGCCCGAAAACAAAACGGGGTTTGGAATCACGATCGATATTTTTCATGGGTGCTCTAATTTATTCCCAGGTTGTTTTCAACCTCAGGGCGGGGGCAAGCCCCGCCCCTACATCCGATCCATTCATTTCTAATACACATAGAATAACGCGCACTTGAGGTAATCGGACTGGAACAGGGGCAGCAGCACCGCGTGATCGTATGGCTGCGACTTGAAATCGATCAGCTTGATCCGGCGGCCGGCATCCTTGGCGGCGCTGATGATCACCTGCAGGAAATCGTCTTTCTCCAGGAAGTGCGAGCACGAGCAACTGATCAGATAACCTCCCGGGCGGATCATCTTCAGCGCCCTCAGGTTGATCTCCTTGTAGCCGCGCTTGGCTTCCGGCAATTTGTTCTTGGCCTTGACGAAAGCCGGCGGGTCGAGGACGACAATGTCCTTGTTGACGCCGGCCTTGCTCATCTCCTTGAGCACCTTGATGGCGTCGTCCTGGCTGAAGGTGAAATCGGCTTCGGCAAAACCGTTGAGAGCGACGTTCTCCCTGGCCTGCTTCATGTATTCGCCGGAAATCTCAAGGAATTCGACATGGGCGGCTCCGAAAGCGCGGGCGTGCAACCCCCAGGCGCCGGCATAGGAGAAAGCGTCCAGGACCTCGCACCCGGCAACGATGCCCTTGAGCAGCAGGTAGTTGTCGCGCTGGTCGAGAAAGAACCCGGTCTTTTGTCCGCGCATCACGTCCGCCTCGAATCGCAGGCCCGTTTCCAGGAAGGTTACCGGCCCGGTGAGCGGCGGGCCGCAAAGAATCTCGCCGTCACTCCACGCTTTCGTGGCCGGGCTAGGCGCTGCTGGTCGGCTTCGCGGATGCGTCGGCGCAGGAAATCGCGGTCGATCACCGCCTCCGGGTCGTAGCTCAGAACGCGGAAGGAGATGGTCGAAAGGGGGTTGACGTAGCCGGTGGCGATGTACATTCCCGATGCCGAAAAAAGGCGGCAAAGCTCACCCGGCGCGAACGATTTCAGGCCGCCGGCGATCTCGTTGTCGTAGGCCCAGAATTCGCCGTCCAGGATGCGCTTCTCTTCGCGCGCCTTCAGGACCAGCTTTCGATACTCAACGGCCATGAAGCTATTATAAGTGATTTTGCCGGAATTACAAAAATGAGCGCTGAAGATATCGGGAACGGAGAGAAAAAAATGGCTCCTCAGGAGGGACTTGAACCCCCAACCTTATGGTTAACAGCCATCTGCTCTGCCGATTGAGCTACTGAGGAACCCGTAAGCCATAAAATATCAAAATTAAGGCTTATTGTCAATAGCGCTTTTTCGTACGGCCGTTCCCGCCGGCGATCATTTAAGCTTCAGGCGGCCAAAGCCGA
>JAPKZL010000177.1 GCA_026393795.1 Candidatus Aminicenantes bacterium
CGTTTAGGCTTGCAGGCGTATTCATTGGGCATCGCCTGGGAATTCGATCCCTACTTCGGCCTTTCCATTTCCCGAGTCGATCCTCTGCCGCATCAATTGGAAGCGATCTACGATCATTTTTTGAAGACACCGGTTGTCCGCTTTCTCCTTGCCGATGATGCCGGGGCCGGAAAAACCATCATGGCCGGACTGCTCATCCGCGAACTTCAATTGCGCGGGCTTGCCGAAAAAATCCTTGTTGTCTGTCCGGCAAATCTCGCCTTCCAATGGCAACGGGAACTGAAGGAAAAATTCGCCGAAAAATTCCTGGTCATGAAGGGCGGCGATATTCGCGATCAGTTCGGGGTCAATCAATGGCTGGAACAGAAAAAGGTCATCACCTCGCTCGATCTGGCCAAGCGCACCGAAATATTCCCTGGCTTGAAACAGGTCCATTGGGATCTGATCATCGTCGATGAAGCCCACCGCATGTCGTGGTCGCCTCCCTCCCGAAAAACGGCCCGTTACGCCCTCGGAGAGCTTCTTCGCGATACTACGGACCATTATCTTTTAATGACCGCGACTCCCCATAAGGGCGATCCTGAAAATTTTTCCCTGTTTTTACAGTTGTTGGATCCTGATGCCTACGCGGATGTCCGCTCCATCCATGAAGCCATGGAACGCCGCCGGGCGCCATTTTATTTGCGCCGCACCAAGGAAGCGATGGTTTATTTCCCCGAACAGCAGCCGGATGGCACCTGGGCGGCAAAAAAGATTTTTACCAAGCGAATTACCAACACCGTCGATTTTAAGATCGATGGCGCGGAGTATGAGCTCTATAAAGACATTTCACTCATGGTCAAGAGACAGAGCGCCAAGGCGTCGGCTCAAGGCGACGATCCGCGGGCCAGGGCGGTTGGATTCCTGATGGCTCTCTATCAACGCCGGCTGGCCTCCAGCACCTATGCCATGAGGCACAGTCTGGAAAACCGCGTCCGCAGATTGGAAGAAGGTTTTAAGAAAGCCCAGGAATTATTGAACCATGCCCCGGCGGACATCCCCGATGCGGAAGAGCTCGAGGAAATGGAGGAAGACGATCGCGAACGGTTTGAAGCGATCATCGAAGCGATTTCCCTCTCCAATAACGAGGAGCAAATACGCGAAGAGATAGCCGAACTACGGCAATTTGTCGAGCGGGCAAAAACTATTGAGCTGTCGGATTGCGAAGCCAAACTTGCTGAACTCAAGACATTGCTGCAAAAGCAGGGTTTTTTCGATCATCCAAGTACGCGCTTACTCCTTTTTACCGAATTCAGGGATACACTTGATTATATTGTTGGAAAATTAAGGTCATGGGGATTCAAGGTTGGATTTATCCATGGCAGCATGAAACCGGGATCCCGTGATGATCCGGGAACGCGTATCCATACCGAGCAGCAGTTTTGGGATGGGGAGATCCAGATCCTTGTCGCTACCGAAGCTGCCGGCGAAGGGATCAATTTGCAATGCTGCAATATCCTTTTTAATTATGATATTCCCTGGAATCCGAATCGTTTGGAGCAGCGCATGGGGCGCATCCATCGTTATGGCCAGAAAAAAGACTGCCTGATATTCAATTTTGTGGCCACCAACACGATCGAGGGTCGAGTGTTGCAGCGACTGCTGGAAAAACTTCAGGAAATCCGCAATGCGTTGGATGATGATGCGGTTTTCAACGTGGTTGGCGAATTGCTTCCGGTTGCGCATATAGAGCGAATTCTTCGCGATTATTATTCGGGCAAGCTCGGTGACGCGGATCTTGAGGATCGTCTTCTTGAAAATGTAGATGAAGGACATTTCCGGGCGATTTGCCAGAACGCTCTGGAAGGGCTGGCTTCCAAGAAGCTCAATTTGGCCATGCTGCTCGAACGGCGTGCCCGGGCCCAGGAGCACCGGGTAGTTCCGGAGACCATATCGCGGTTTAT
Organism: Candidatus Aminicenantes bacterium; assembly: GCA_026393795.1. Classification (NCBI taxonomy): domain Bacteria; phylum Candidatus Aminicenantota; species Candidatus Aminicenantota bacterium. Next base: position 1,944 of record JAPKZL010000177.1, read on the forward strand.
TTGCGAAGCGGCGCAATATGTTCCGCTCAAACTAAAAATGGTGGAAAGTTTGTCTCACACATTTGAGCCGGCCCGGATTCCGGTCATTCTTCAGCGCTTTGACCGACAATCCGATTGGAAGCTGTCCGCCTTGGCATCCAAGTATCCGCGCTGTTCAACCGACCGCGATACCGCCGAGAAGAATTGTCTTGAATGGATCACTCCCGGGCATCCTCTCTTTGAGGCCCTGCGCAGATACGTTTGCGAAAAATCCAGCGCTGTTTTCGGCAAGGGCGCTTGCTACTATTCTTTGCAGCATGAACTCCCCGCTCGTGTCGATTTCTATCGGGCCCGGGTAGTGGATGGCCTTGGGCAAGTGGTTCACGAACCGTAACGAGCGTTTGGCCGAAGTGCAGCGCATCAGTGAGCATGTCGAGCTATCCTTGACCGAATTATTGCAAAAAGCGGATGAGGAAATCGGCCGGGCCAACGAGGAGATTGAAAAAGGAGTGGTTGGCGCCGACGGGCGCTTGGCGCAAGCGGAAAACAGGCATGCCGATCTTTTTTCACGGCGAGAGCGGCGCCGCCAGGAACTCAAACAGCAATGTGGGCTTACCCTGCAAGCCGTAGACCGGATTGCCAGCATCCTTGTACTGCCGCACCCCGAGCGTGGAGCTCCGGAAATTCAGCGGCTGCATCAAAATCTTGAAACTGAAGCAACCGCAATGAAGGTAGTGCTCGAACATGAAAAAGGCCAGGGCCGGCAGGTATTTGATGTTCATGAAAAGAATTTAGGCTATGACATCACCAGCCTTGATCTCAATTCCGGTGAATTAAGACTTATCGAGGTAAAAGGCCTTTCTGCGCCTGCGGGAACGATCCTCCTTACGCCCAACGAACGGCGCGTTGCCGAAGACCGCCGCGATTGCTTTTGGCTTTACATCGTTACAAATTGTTCCGAACAACCCACTCTCTTGGAACCGGTTCGTGATCCGGCCAGGTTCCCCTGGCAGGAAGTTATAAAAATTCAACATTATTGGCTCGATATTAATGTGATGTCAAAACAGATAGCGAAACAAGATGATCAATTACAAATCATCAAGAAAGTTCAATGAGAAAAAAGTGGAAGATTGACAGTAAGTGCATTTTTGTAAGTAGTGTGCAGAAAGAATTATCATTAGAACGCCGAGCAATAAAAGATTTTGTGGAAGGAAATGCGTTGCTAAGACGTTATTTTGAAGTTTTTCTCTTCGAAGATCTTCCTGTTCAAGATCGAAACCCTGATGATGTGTATTTAGAAGAGGTAGAGCAAAGTGATGTATATTTGGGGCTATTCGGGAATGAATATGGTTTGGAAAATTCCAATGGCAAATCTCCAACTGAACGAGAGTTCGATCATGCGACATTGAAAGGAAAGCAGCGGCTGATTTTTATTAAAGGGACTGATGATCAATTGAGGCATCCCAAGATGCTTCAATTAATAAAAAAAGCTGGCTCACAACTCATCCGTCATAAAATTATCGGTATTCCCGATCTTACAGCGGAGATTTTTTCTGCCCTTGTTTTGTATATGGAAAACTGCGGAGATCTTCGCAAATTACCATTCGATGCAGCGGCTTGCCCTCGGGCAACTTTTAGTATTTTCCCTCTTGGAAATATTAAATGGTTTTTGGAAACAGCAAAGCGCGAACGTAATTATGGGTTATCAGTAAAAAGTGATCAAGAGAAAACGTTAGCCCATCTCAATCTTTTAGATAACAATCGACCTTCAAATGCTGCTGTCCTTCTTTTTAGTGAAAACCCACAGCGGTTTTTCCCAACATCGGAAATTAAGTGCATGCACTTTCATGGTACCGAGATTCAGAATCCTATTCATTCTTACCAGATATTTAAGGGCACTACTTTTGATTTAGTGGATCAAGCAGTTGATTTTGTAATGTCTAAGATTGCAAGAAGGGTTGGTACTCGAGAGCAAAGTCCCCAGGCACCTGTAGAATATGAGCTGCCAAAAAGAGCAGTTACCGAAGCTATAGTAAATGCTGTAGCCCACCGTAATTATCAAAGTAATGAGAGTGTGCAGGTTATGCTGTTTGTTGACAGATTGGAAGTTTCTAATCCTGGAGAACTCCCTCCCACGCTTACCCCTGAAAGTTTACGGAAACCGCATGCTTCTATTCCACGAAATCCCTTAATTGCCGATCCTTTGTTCCTTACTGGGTATATTGATAAAGCTGGGACTGGTACGTTGGATATGATTGAACGATGCCGAGAAGCCGGCATCCCAGAGCCTGATTTCGAGCAGCGAGCCGGTCAATTTGTTGTCACCATCTGGCGGGACTGGCTGACAGCAGATGTCATTGCGTCATTGAGCATCAATGATCGTCAGAAGCAAGTTTTGACCCACCTCAAGACTGCAAGTCGCATCGGGAATACAGAATATCAATCACTTTTAGGAATAGCAAAACGCACTGCGCACCGTGACCTAGTTGACCTAACTAAAAAAGGAATTCTTGAGAAGATTGGCATTACTGGGAAGGGGACAGTTTATATATTGTCTAAAGGGGCCATAAAGGGGCCAAAGGGGCCATTGGTTTCCTTCAAGCGGAAAGGGGTCACAAAGGGGCCAAAGGGGTCTAATGGTAATAAATAAGGTGATTGAATGTATTACAAATTAGCGAATGTATTTTTAGATGTATTTCAATGCGTGAAGAAGCTAGAGTTACTACTGAAAAAGAAATCTATTGAAAAAAACATAGAGTGTTAGAATGATATTTAATAACAAACCAACTTCTGAATTCCAACCGCAAGATATAGAAGATCTGATTTCATCGCAAATTCAAGAAAATCAATTCCTCGATTTCAAGGCAATCCCTTATAAACATGATGATGATGGAACTTATGAGTTGATTAAGGATTTTTGCGGTCTTGCAAATGCGATGGGGGGATATGTTTTTATTGGAATTGCAGAAGATGGTGAACGCAGAGCCGCAAATATTAATGAGGTGCCAAATCCAGAAGCCGAAAGAAAATCAATTATTGATCGATGTCTAGAAAGAATTGAACCAAGATTACCTCGTATTGATATCAGCTGTATTCAAGTTAGGGGGAAGACGATCTTAGTATGTCATATTGAAGAATCCCATTTAAAACCACATTTGGGGAGACCCAAGAAAGAGCAACATTTTTTTTGGAGAAGATATGAAGATGTGAATAAATTGATGAGTTATTCTGACATTCAAGAAGAATTTCAACGAGATCTAATCTTTTCTCGGATCAATGAAATCAAGCGGCATATTGAGAGTCAAGACAAGCAAAGTTTGATAATTAAAGAAAAAAAAGAATTATTGGAAGATGGAAGAATATTTGAGATTCAAACAGAGGAAATATGGAATGAGTATACGGATAAAAATTTTTTAGATGCAATTGGAACTAATCCATTTTATCGATTAACTTCTACTTTCCTGCCAGTTAATGGAGTCCAGCTAATTAATGCTAAACATGAGATAGAAAGTTTAATGCAATCAGCTCCACAACTTCGTCAGAATGGCTGGGATGTCTCTATGACCGATATTTTAATAAAGAATTCAAATGGCATATTCAGAGAAAATATTGAATATAAACATTTAAGAATATTTTGGAATGGACAATGTGAATTTTGGGTGAAAATTGACGATTCTTTTTTTAGAATTTATAGTGGAACAGGAAATGGCCACAAGAATCCTTTTCTTTATCCATATGCACTGATTGAGCCAATTGCAAATTTTATTGAATTGATTCGCCGATTAATTCAAATTTCTAAAAATAATGGCACCATTGAAAACGTGTGTTTTAAGCTCTATCTACAAAATATTAAGGGCTATTTTTTAGCTCCTTATGCCCCCAACATAATGGGGTATAGTGATGCAATTTATGATGCGGGCCATAAATATGGGCCGCAACCTTTTGGCAGAGAGCGCTTAATCATCGAAAAAAAAATTTCAATTGAGGATTTTCCGAGTAATTTATTGTGGGAATTAGTAGCTAAACTTTATCATAACTTCGGATATTCAGATGATCAAATACCATTCTTTGATGAAAGCCATATATTAAGATTATCTGGAATGAAATCATGATCCCCAAAGAATGTAAGCGATTAGCAGAAGTCGATTTTCCTATAAAAGTTGTATCCACATTCTCTGGAAGCGATAAATATCAGAGATTTAAGCCAACGACAACACTCCACCCTTGGTGGGCACAAAGGCCATTGTCTGCATGTCGGTCTATTCTTGCCGCATTATTACTACCTGACCCCTGCGATCAGGCTTGCCCAGAGACTTTCAAGAATATTGCGCGAAAAATACTGCCACGAATTGTGGGAAAGATTGGAAAGAATGATCGTGATCTTCGGCAAGCAATGCTAGACTTTGTTGGTACACTCGCCAATACAAATTCTGCTGTTTTTGCAACACATATTCAAGTTTTTCTCGAATTAATCTCAGCATCTTATAAAAAAAAAGTTCTTGTTGCCGATCCTTTTGCTGGGGCAGGTTCGATTCCCTTTGAAGCCCTTAGGCTTGGATGCGATTCCTTTGCAAGTGACCTTAACCCAGTTTCAGTATTAATCCTTAAGACTATCTTAGAGGAAGTTCCTAGAGACACTGACATTGGAAACGCTCTTCAAAAAGCAGGAGCAAAACTGAAGGCCATTGCAGAACCGCAATTAGCAGATCTTTATCCGAAAGATTTAGATGGACGACAACCAGTGGCCTTTCTATGGGCACGTAGTGTCCGATGTGAATCTCCAAATTGTGGTGCAGAAATCCCTTTGATTCGATCATTCTGGCTATGTAAAAAAATTAAAAAATGTCGAGCCTTAAGGTTTTCAGTCTCTAAGTCGATTGCCGGAAGCCCAGCTTTGATTGCACTTGAAGTATTTATTCCTCAGAAAGACTCGGATGTCCCTAAAGCTAATATTACCCGCGCAAAAGCGAAATGTCTGTCTTGTGATACGGTGCTCTCCCCAGATAGAGTTAGAGCACAACTTCGTTCACAGAAGGGCGGATGTGAAGCAATCTTCGACAAAACGGGGGATAGAGTTGGAGGTGCTAGAATAATAGCGGTTATAACTGTTCAACCCGGATCGATAATCCGGGAATATCGGAATGCGGTCCCATCTGATTATAAAGCTGTTAAACGAGCTATAGATTTATCGAATTCATTGGCAAAAGAATGTGCTTCATTGGGATTGAGTTGGATACCAGAAGAACCAATTGAGCGCGTGCCAGTGCCATTTGGAGTGATAAATGTTTGGTTATATGGTGTTTTGTGTTGGGCAGATCTTTATACTTCGAGACAGCGCGCAACAATAGCAATCCTTTTAAAAACGCTACGGGATATCAAAGGTCTGACACCTACTCTGCGCAAGCTACTGGCTTTCACGATTAATAAGTTTGCCCGTCATTGTAATGCGAATGCGCGATGGAACAATGTCGTTGAAAGCGTAGAGCCTGCTTTTGGGACTCCCTCACTTCCATTCACGTGGACATTCCCAGAATCGATTGTTTGGGGCCCTTGGGCTGAGAACTATGATGGCTCACTCAATTCAATCCTTGAAAGCCTGAAGAAAGGGTTCAATGGAGTTACTAAATCTGCTAGTGTAGAGATGGCTGATGCAAAAGAATCTCCACTTCCTGATGAAAGTGCTGATGTTTGGTTTACAGATCCCCCGTACTATGACAACATTCCCTATTCATATATATCGGATTTTTTTTATGTCTGGTTGCGCCGTACCCTTGGAGATGAGTTTCCATCAGTTTTCCAAACAACACTGACACCAAAAAAAGAAGAGCTTGTAGCATATCTTGCTTCGGATGGTAATGCGAAGGCAGCTCGAGAACGTTTTGAGAAGGGTTTGACAACGGCAGCACGAGAAGGTCGACGGATATTAAAAGACTCTGGAATAGGTTGCGTAGTATTTGCACATAAAACTACAGAAGGATGGGAAGCTCTGTTAACGGGAATCATCGGCTCGGGTTGGAAAATTACCGCATCCTGGCCGGTTTCCACAGAACGGGCTGGTCGCATTAGGGCTCGGGACTCAGCCGCTTTAGGTGCAAGCATACACTTGATATGCCGCCCACGGCCCGAGGATGCAGATGTAGGCGACTGGGCAGGAGTACTGCATGAACTACCAAAGCGTGTTGGTGACTGGATGGAACGGCTTCAAGGTGAGGGAGTCCGTGGAGCAGATTTGGTGTTCTCTTGCATTGGCCCTGCATTAGAAATCTTTAGCCGCTACCGAAAAGTAGAAACTGCTGAAGGCAAAGAAGTTGCTTTAGCCGAATTTCTGGAGAAAGTTTGGGAAGTTGTTGGCCGGTCAGCACTAGAACAGGTGTTAGGAACAACTGAGGCTCACGCTCGAAATGGCATGGCGGACGTGTTGGAAGAAGATGCTCGTCTCACTGCTCTTTTCCTCTGGACACTCCAAGCCAGTAATGGGAAAGATATTTCCTCTGGGAAACCAGATGAGGAATCAGTGGAGGAGTTAGGTGATGAGGAAGACGAAGAAGCCGCTCCTAAAGGGAATACCCTAGGCTTCAGTTTGATTTTTGACGTAGTCCGTCGTTTCGCACAACCCCTTGGCATCGAACTCCCTAAGTGGGAAAATCGGATAATTGAGACAAAGAAAGGAACGGTGCGGCTTATGGCTGTCTCTGAACGTGCAAAGCAGCTCTTTGGCGAGGATGGAGCTAAAGTTGCTACAGACTGGATTTATCAAGATCCTACAATGCCTGTCCAACTTCGGCTATTCCCTGAATTGGAGCGAGCGCATACTCCAAAGATTCTTAGTCAGAAAAGAGGAAAAATAAATTTCGATATGTCTGCAGAATCTGCGTCAAAAGTAGGGGCAACAACTTTAGATCGTGTCCATGCATCGATGCTGCTTCAGGCGGGCGGGCAGGCAAATGCACTTCGGATGCTTATCAAAGCCGAGCAGGATCGTGGTTCTGATTTCTTGCGCTTGGCGAATGCTTTGTCGGCACTTTATCCGAAAGGAAGCGAAGAAAAAAGACTTCTAGATGCGATGCTACTGGCTGTACCAAGGTAAAGGAGATTGCCATAATGAAGCGTATCTTTTTAAGTTTTCTGCATGATGACATCTGGGAGGTCAACCAGTTCCGAGCCATGATCGGGAATGAGTATGTGGGTGCAATGGCATATGACGAGTCACTCAAGGATCCGGTAAAATCCCTAAGCGTTGGCTATATCCAGTCGAAGCTTTCCGACATGATTAACCGCGCCAGTATGGCCATTCTGCTCGTCTCCGACAACTCTTGGAAGGATCCCAATGGTTGGTTGGAATGGGAGATGACAAAGGCCTGGGATATGGGCAAGAAAATCGGCGCAATGAAATTCAAGAACGCCGCGTATGCCAGCGATCCCGTATTCCTGTCCAAGTTCAAGATTTTGGCTGCCCAGTGGAATATTGACACTATCCGAAACTGGATGGCTGATGAGGAGGCGTGATATGTACTATGGGACTAAAAGAAAAGTGTTTATAAGTTATCATCATAGCGGCGACCAACATTGGTTCAATGAATTTACCAAACTATTTGCGGAGCGCTACGAGATTTTCTATGACAACTCTCTGGATGGTCGAATTCGTAGTGACGACGCGGAGTACGTCAACCGGACCATCCGCGAGGAACATATCGTTGGAAGCTCAATTACTATAGTTCTATGTGGTGCGGAAACGTGGAAAAGAAAGTACGTTGATTGGGAAATTCATTCCACGCTTCACCACAAACATGCCCTCCTGGCTATCGCCCTGCCGACCGCCACACAGGAGCAGGGGAAAATCATCGTCCCCGCCCGACTGCACGATAATATCCAGAGCGGTTATGCCCACTGGCTCGGCAGTTGGGTTACCGATCCCCAAGCGTTGCAGACCGCGATTGAATCCGCAATTCAGAAGAGCGGGGACAAGACCAGAATATACAACGAACGGGAGAAAATGGGGAGGAACCTCTCATGACGTGGAAAGACCTCCTTCAAGTGAAGGTCAGCGACAATTTTGGACTGACTATAAATGCTGGACCGGTGTTCCTGGTACTTCTCCTAGTCGGGATCGTAACATTGCTTATCTATATCCAGCGCAGGAGTACGAAGTGTAAGGGCTGGTCAGTTGTGGATGCAGAAGTCCAGTTTGGCGGTATCGGTAAAGTCAAGATTAGGCCAAGCCACGAGGACGTGCAAGTTGCCCACAAAGCGTGGGTGGAACTGGTGACGCGGAAGGCGGGGCTTCCTTTTGACGAGGATCACGATGTCATTGTTGAGGTTTACGACTCTTGGTACGCCCTATTTCAGGAGATGCGTAGTCTGGCGAAGGAGATTCCGGCCGAGAAACTACGCAATAGCAAAGACACTCAGGAGTTGATCCGTCTCCTTATCGACGCGCTCAATCTTGGCTTGCGCCCCCATCTGACGAAGTGGCAGGCCAAGTTCCGGCATTGGTATGAGAAAGCCATCAAGGAGAACGGCGGCAAGAGTCCGCAGGAGATCCAAAAAGAATACTCGCACTACCGTGAACTTGTGGATGACCTGAAAATAGTCAACAAGCAAATTGTGGATTACGCCGTCGTGATTAAGCAGATTGCTCAAGGATGCAAAGAAAAAACTTAGGGAGTCTGAAATGGAACCATGGTATAAGATCGCCACACCGCGTAAGGAAGTTCGTGAGGGTCGTTCATTCAATCCGGATGAATTTGCCATCCATTTGGAGCAAGTGTTGGCAAAAACTGCCCCGAAGGATTATTGCGAACCCAAGCATTTCTTCTCCCGGACCTGTTTTACTAAAGCACTTATTGAGCATTCAGGTATGGTTCTGCGCCGGCTCTCCGGGGAGACTACGAATACCGCCCCCGTGATGACGCTAATCACCCAGTTTGGCGGCGGCAAAACCCATACGCTCACGGCCCTTTATCATCTCGTTACAAATGCGGAAAAAGCAAAAGAATATTCCGGGGTTGAGGACTTGATCTCGGCCGCCGGCATTAAATCCGTACCGTCCGCGAAAGTGGCTGCTTTTGTCGGCAATGGAACCACAGCCAAAACCATACCGCCGGGTACAGAGGCCATAGCCCGTGTTTTCAAGGCGGCCAACGGACCAGTGCTCCTGCTTTTTGATGAAGTGCTGAATTTCATGAACCGCCATCGCGGCATGGCTGATCAGTTTTATGCTTTCATACAGAATCTAACCGTGGCTACAACCGGTACCACCCAAAGCGCGGCGGTTATCAGCCTGCCCCGTAGCCAGGTCGAAATGACCGACTGGGACATGCAGTGGCAGGACAAAATCACCAAAGTCGTCCGCAGAGTGGCCAAGGACCTTATTGCAAATGATGAAGCTGAGATTAGCGAGGTAGTTCGCCGTCGCTTGTTTGAGGATATCGGCAGCGAGCGTATTCGCAAAAACGTCTCCAAGATATATGCTGACTGGTGTTTTGAACGGCGTGCCCAACTTCCGGCCGAATGGACGGCCGTTGACAGTGCAGCGACCGAAGCTAAGGCGAGGGAGTTCCTTCAGAAGCGTTTCGAAGCCTGCTATCCTTTCCATCCGGCAACGCTTTCGGTGTTCCAGCGCAAATGGCAGGCCCTTGCGCAATACCAGCAGACACGCGGCACGCTGGCCATGCTGGCCCAATGGATTTCCTGGGCCTATCGCACGGGATTTACCGAGGCTCGACGGGAGCCGCTGATTACTCTTGGTTCCGCTCCGCTGGAAGTGTCCGAGTTTCGCGGTGTGGTGCTTGGGCAGTTGGGGGAATCTCGGCTTGTGGCTGCCATTGACGCCGACATATCTGGAGCCCATTCGCATGCCCGTGCCTTGGATGCCGATACCAAAGGGGCTCTGAAAGATATCCATCGCCGTGTGGGAACGACAATTCTCTTTGAATCATCGGGAGGGCAAACAGACAAGATGGCGCACTTGCCGGAGTTGCGTTTCGCTCTTGGCGAACCGGAAGTGGATACGACATCGGTCGACAATGCCGTATTTGCCCTGGAAGACAAATCATATTTCATTCGCCGCATCGGCTCGGACGGTTTCAGGATCGGTCATCAACCGACCATGAAGAAAGTGGTCAATGATCGGCGGGCTTCCCTTGATGAGGAGACTGAGGTCAAACCTGCCATGCGTTCGATCATCCAAAAGGAATTCGAGCGTGGAGCAAGTATCCCTATTGTTCTGTTTCCCGCGGATGGAACGGATATCCAGGATAGTCCAAGGCTTACTCTTGTAGTTGCTGATCCGGATAATGAATGGTCGAGCGGCGGTCCTTTACGGCAAAAAATCGCGGAATGGACCAGACAGAGAGGCAAATCGCCGCGCCTTTACCCTGGATCGCTTGTCTGGTGTTTAAAAAAACCGGGCCGGGAGTTTCGCGACAAGGTCGAACTCTGGCTGGCCTGGAAGCGTGTGGCCAAAGAAATTGTCGATGGAACGCTGGGTGGTGATTTTGAGCGCTCCGATCGCGCCGAGATCCATTCGAAGGTGACCGAAGCCGAGACCGCGGTTAAAGAAGAAGTATGGGGCGTATATCGCTTTGTAGTGCTTGCCGATAATCAGGAAAAGGACAAGTTGAAGGCGATCGATCTTGGCGCCGGGCACTCCAGCAGTGCTGAAACTTTATGCGGCCGGGTGATTACCGCTTTAAAATCCCAAGCACTGCTTAACGAGACTGTCGGGGTCGGCTACATCGAGCGCAAATGGCCGCCGGCATTAAAAGAATCAGGCGCCTGGCCATTGGCAGGCTTGAGGCAGAGCTTTTTAAACGGTTCTTTAGAACGATTAATTGATCCGGACACTACCTTGCGTATTAAGATCGTCGAGTTTGTTGCCAAAGGAGACTTCGGACTTGCCTCCGGGCAAAAGTCAAATGGAACTTATGAACGCATATTGTTTTCCGAATCAATAGACCCGGCGGAAATCACCTTCGAATCCGGTGTTTTCCTTTTATTGAAAGCCAAAGCGAAAGAACTCAAATCTACTCCGGAAATCGTACCGCTGGCTGGTTCTGATTCAAGTCCTGTTCCACCCACAAGTATTCTCACTCCTCCAGATAAAACTATTGCAGTGGAACCGCCACCAGGATCAAAAACAAGGACGTTTCACATTGTAGGAGACGTCCCTCCTGAAATTTGGAATCGATTGGGAACAAAAGTGTTGCCCAAGCTTCGGAATGGCTCCGATTTAAAGATTGGCATTGAATTTTCCGTGACAATAGACTCGAAATTAGCCCAAGGTTTTGAAAGTGATCTAAGGCAGATTCTCGAAGATCTTGCTTTGTCGGGGCGTGTTGAAATAAAAGTTTGGCCAAATTGACTTTCAAAGAGTCGTAGGTATTCGGTTGCAGACACGTTGGCCTGTATGGCTATGCCTATTAAGCAGGTTAAGATATATAATTGATATCTGAAATAAGATCTGGAGGTTGAAATGATCAAAACGAGAGAAAAAACAAGGTCCATTGCCGCGGCCGTCACCCTGGCGCTTATTCTGTCCCTCGCCGGTGTTCTGGTCGCCGCCGAACTGCAGGCCATCAAGCTGAACCCGCCCGATTTGAAGCGTGGGCTGCCGTTCATGCAGGCGCTGGCGGTCAGGGCCTCGGTCCGCGAATTCGCCGAGAAGGACCTGAGCCTGCAGGACCTTTCCGACCTGCTGTGGGCCGCCGACGGCATGAGCCGCCCGGCCGAGAACAAGAGCACCGCCCCCTCGGCGATGAATGCCCATGACATCCGCATCTATGTCTTCACCAAGGAAGGCGCATATCTTTACGATTCCCCCAAACATGAGTTGCTTCCAGTGCTGGCCGGCGACTTCCGTTCCCAGCTGATGATGGCGCGGCCGCCGCGGCCGGCCACTTCCCCCGCTCCGGCCACTTCCGCCCCGGCTGGAGTGACCCCGACAGCCCCGCAAGCAGCCGCAGCTCCTGTCCCGCCGCCTCCACCTCCGCCCACGCCGTCCATTCCCCCCGTCCAGATCGTGCTGGTCTCCGATGGCGATCGCTTCACGCGCGGCTACCCCGAGCGGAAATTCGAATGGGGCGCCCTCGACGCCGGCATCGTTTCGCAGAACATCTCGCTGTTCTGCGCCGCCACCGGCCTGAAGACCGTCCCACGCGCCCTGATAGACAAGGCCCGGATCAAGGAGCTGCTCAAGCTCGCCGACACCCAGAACGTCTTCCTCAACCACCCCGTCGGCTACGCGAAGTAGTGGATTGAACCAAACGCCCGCAATGGGCGTACCAGTGTCTTGCGCAAAACAGCGGGATGATTATAATGAATAAATGGAATGATTTACGTGGAGGCGGCAGATGAAGAAAAAAGGATATCGTTCATTGGAGCTGGATAAAAAACTGGAGCGTCGCGACTTCCTCAAAATCGGCGGCAGCTCATTGCTCGGCGCCGGACTGCTGCTGGGCAGGCCGCCTTTGTTCGGGCAGGAAACGACCAAACCTGAACCTCCGGCCAAGCCCAAGACTAACATCGACGAAGCACTGGCCGTGCCGCGCACGAAGAACTCCCTCCCGGGCCTTTTCCCGGGCAAGGTCGTCGCCGTCGCCGACCCGCGGGCCATGAATGAGGAGCGAGTGGACGGCAAGGTGGTGGCCGGGATGTTCGAAAAGGGGATCCGCGCCCTGACCGGCAAGTCGCTGGTCAAGAGCTTCAAACATTTTTTTGACAACAAGGACATCATCGGCATCAAGGTCAACCCGGTCGGCGCCGGACTTATCGCCACGCACCTGGAGGTGGTGGACGCCGTGATCGACTGGCTGAAGCGGGGCGGCATTCCGGCCAAAAACATCGTCATCTGGGACCGTTTCGATTACATGCTGGCCGACGCCGGTTTCACCCCGGCGCGCTACCC
>JAPKZL010000178.1 GCA_026393795.1 Candidatus Aminicenantes bacterium
TGCTGGCCGCTAATGGAGCAGAAATAATGATCGCGGAAATGTCCGATCTGGAAGTGCTTGCCCTGACAGCGGCCGGCGACCAGGGGGCTTTTTCCGATCTGGTCAAGCGCTACCAGGACAAGGTGTTCGGCATGGCCTACCGCTATGCCCGCGACCGCCAGGACGCCGAGGAGCTGGCCCAGGAAATTTTCCTCAAGGTCTGGCAGCATGCCCGGACATTCAAGGGGCGATCCGCATTTGCCACCTGGCTCTACCGTTTGGCGGTCAACACTTGCCTGAATTACCGGCAAAAGAAAAAAATCGTGCCTGAGCCGTTGCCCCTGCTTGGCGACTTTGCGGCTGAAACCAATTCGGCTGGCTCGGAGATCATCGCCCAGGAGCGGCAAAACCTTCTGGACAAGGCCATGGATACTTTGCCGGCCCGGCAGAAGATGGCCCTCATCCTGGCCAATTTCGAGGGGAAATCCTACGAAGAGATCGCAGGCCTCATGGAGGTTTCTATCTCAGCGGTCGAAACACTGCTTTTCAGGGCCCGGCAGAACCTGGCCGCTATGTTGCGGCCGCTGAAAAAAAAAGGTGAATTGTGAGCGCAAGTTTTTTATGCGGGGTTTGTCTAAAGGAGTGGACATGAAAATGCGTTGTAAAAAGGCAAGAAAAAACATTTCGTTGGCCCTGGACTCCCGGCTGCAAACGGCCGTCAGCGAGCGGCTGCAAGCCCACCTGGATGTTTGTCCGGCCTGCCGCGACTGGCAAAAAGGCCAGGTTTGGCTTCTGGGCTTGATGAAAACAACGCAGGCCCCGCCGCGGCCTTCTCCGGGCTTTTATGCCGTTATCCGGGATAAGATAAACAACCCCCATGGCCAAAAGAGATATTTCACCTTCTCGCCCTCCTCATTCAGACCGGCGCTACTGCGTGCGGCCATGCTGCTGATCATGGTTTTTTCGGCTTGGGTCGGCCTTTCCCTGGGCAATCGCCTGGATGCCCCGGCGGCCGCCGAGACTGCTGACGCGGTTTTCAAGCAGACGATGAACCTGGACGTTTTCGCCGACCTGCCCGCCGACTCGTTCGGGGCGGTTTATGAGCGCCTGCTGCAGGGAGAACTCCAGTGAAGAAAAGGATCTGGATCGTTCTGCTGGTGGTCTCGCTGGGAATCAACATCGGCTTTTTACTGCACTGGTTCTGGCCCAAAAATGTCTCCGGCTATTCGCCGGGAAAGGGCCAAGCGCAATTCGGCTGGCATGCCGGTCCGATGCGGCGCGGCCTCGGCCTGGATTCCAATCAAGCCCGTCTCATGGAAAACGAGCGCCGGCAGGTCCTGGCCCAGGCGCAACCGCTGCAGGAGCAGCTGCGCTTGAAAAGGCGCGAACTGTTCCTGCTGCTGAAAAGCAAAGCCGTGACCGGCGCCGAGTTGGATATCGCCTTGAACGAAATTTCCCGGCTGCAGACCGCGATCGAAAAATTTTTCATCCTGCACTCGCTTGGGCCTTTTCGTGGCCATGGTCGTGGTTCTGCCGTTGCAGGCTGCCGATGGCTGCCAGGAAAAGGCCGGCTGCGAAAAGAAGATGAAGGCCGAAGGCTGTGAGAAGAAGGATAAAGCCGAAGGCTGCGAGAAGATGAAGGGCGAAGGCTGCATGATGCTGAAAGCAATCCCCAACCTCAGCGACGAGCAGAAGGTAAAGCTGGAAAAACTGCACGCCGAACATCAGGCCGTGATGGCTGCGGCCATGGCCGAGATGCAGAAAAAATGCCAGGCCCACTGCGAGGCCGTTAAAGCGCTGCTCACCGACGAGCAGAAAGCCAAGCTTCCCGAGATGGGCGCCTGCATGAAGGGCGGCATGGGGTGCTGCATGATGATGGGCGTCAAGCACATGGAAGGCAAGGGCTGCATGGGAAAACACGCCCAGGCCAAGGGCGAGTGCCAGAAGAAAGCAACCGAAGAGAAAAAGTAACTTCGGTTCGGATTTCGATTTTCGGGGCGGCGGCGACGCCGCCCTTTTTTTATTAAAAATCTTTTCGCCTTTCAAAACGAGTTTTTCTCTCGTCCACTCTGTGCTACAATAAAAAACCGATTTCACGGGAATCACGGGTCAAAAATAGTAGCTTAAGTATGGGGCAATGTGAAAATCAAGAAGTGGTTGGGGTTGCTGGACAAAAAAAAAGGAAGTAACTCCCTTTCAAAAAATCTTGAGGCTGAAAAGAAGTTGATTGCCGCCTGCTCCTGCACCGAGGCGGAGGCTTTGGTCAATCTCGGCACATCCGCTCTCGGCTTGAGCGCAGATGTGGTCAGGGAAAGGATCAACGAATTCGGCAAAAACACCCTTGCCTCTTCGGCCAAGCTCGGGCCTCTGCTCGATCTCCTCTCCAGGTTTAAAAATCCACTCGTTATCCAGCTCCTGGTTATCGGCATCGTCTGTTATTTCATGGGCGATACCCGATCCGCTGCCGTTGTCGGGGGAATGATCCTTTTGAGCGTCGCCCTTGCCTTTTTCCAGGAAAGAAGGTCGGGGAAGGCGGTAGACAATTTAAAAAAGCTGATTCATATTACCACTCAAGTCGTACGAGAGGGTAAGGAAAAGAGCATCCCCGTCAGTGACGTGGTCCCCGGTGATATCGTCGTTCTTGCCGCCGGAGCCATTATTCCCGCCGATCTAAGAATACTGTCTGCAAAGGACTTCTTCGTATCGCAGTCCGCCCTTACCGGCGAATCCATGCCCATTGAAAAAAGTTCGCAAAACAACGGAGATCAGAAAGACGAGATATTCCGCTATACCAACGCCTGTTTCCAGGGCAGCAACGTGATCAGCGGCACGGCCAGGGCGGTGGTGGTCAACACGGGACTCAATACTTTCCTGGGGGCGATTTCGGCGAAACTGGCTGAAGCGAAGGGCGTCACGAGTTTTGACCTGGGTGTCAAGAAGTTCGTTTGGCTGATGGTCCGGTTCATGATCGTCATGGTCTCGTTGACCTTCTTTATCGTCGGTCTGACCAAGGGTCGGTGGGTGCAAGCATTGGTATTCGGACTTTCGGTCGCGGTCGGTCTGACACCGGAGATGCTGCCCATGATCATGGCCGTCTGTCTTTCAAAAGGCGCGATGGCGATGTCCAGGAAAAAGGTCATCGTCAAAAGGTTGAACGCCATCCAGAACCTGGGGGCGATCGATGTGCTCTGCACGGATAAAACGGGAACACTTACCCAAGACAGGGTGGTGCTTGAGAAACATGTCGATGTCGCCAACAAAACCAGCGATGATGTGCTGCGCTACGCTTACATGAACAGTTTTTATCAGACCGGGCTTCGCAACCTCCTGGACCGGGCGGTGCTGGCGCATCAGGAACTGGATGTGGAGAGGAGCTGCCGCAAAATAGATGAGATCCCATTCGATTTTCAGAGAAAGAGGATGTCGGTCATCATCGATTACGAGGAAACCCATGTCCTGATATGCAAGGGGGCAGTCGAAGAAATCTACAGCGCTTGCGACCAATACCAGATCGATGATGATATCTATGAAATGATCGATATGGTAAAAAGCGACCTGCATGACGAATACCGGAGGCTGAGCGCTGATGGTTATCGGGTTCTGGCGATC
This sequence comes from Candidatus Aminicenantes bacterium, assembly GCA_026393795.1. Taxonomy (NCBI): domain Bacteria; phylum Candidatus Aminicenantota; species Candidatus Aminicenantota bacterium. The sequence goes on from JAPKZL010000178.1 coordinate 3,589, forward strand.
GCCTACCGCGAGTTTGAAAGGACAAAAGAGGTGTTTTCAGCCGCCGATGAATCGCATATGATTCTGCTTGGCTATATTGCCTTTTTCGATCCCCCGAAGGATTCCTCGGCCAAAGCCATAAAGGCCCTCGGAGCGTCCGGGGTCAAAATCAAGATTCTGACCGGCGATAATGATCTGGTGACGAGAAAGGTCTGCGCCGATGTGGGAATTCCGATCGCCAAGGTCGTTCTCGGGAAAGGTCTTCAAGAGATGGATCAGGCTGAATTCGCCAAAGTCGTGGAAGAGGCGAATGTTTTTGCCGGCCTTTCCCCGGCCCAGAAAGAGCAGATCATCACGCAACTCAGAAGAAACGGCCATGTTGTCGGTTTCATGGGGGATGGAATAAACGATGCGCCAGCAATGAAGGCGGCTGATGTGGGAATTTCGGTCGATAGCGCCGTTGATGTCGCCAAGGAGAGCGCCGATATTGTCCTGCTCGAGAAAAGCCTGATGGTTCTTGAAGACGGCATTATCGAAGGAAGGAAAATTTTCGGAAATATTGTCAAATACATAAAAATGGGGGCGAGCTCCAACTTCGGCAATATGTTCAGCGTCGTCGGCGGCAGCTATTTTCTGCCCTTTCTGCCGATGGCTCCGATTCAGATCCTGGTGAATAACTTTCTTTACGATATTTCCCAGACCGGAATTCCTACCGACAAGGTGGACGAGGAATACCTCTCCAAGCCCCGGCACTGGGACATCGCCAGGATCAAGAAGTTCATGCTTTTTATCGGGCCGATGAGTTCGATCTTTGACTATGCGACTTTTTTTCTTATGCTCTATTTTTTTGGCTGCATCGGTTACAAGCTCTCGGGGGCGAGCGCCGGGATGAAAGTCTATTACGAAAGCCTTTTTCATACAGGCTGGTTTGTGGAATCCCTGCTGTCCCAGACCCTGATCGTCCATATTATCCGGACGAATCGGATTCCTTTTATCCAAAGTCGGGCCAGCGCCTATATGATCATGACGACGATGGCGGTGATGGGGGTTGCCGTTTTTTTGCCCTATTCACCATTGGCCGCCACGCTCGGTTTTGTTCCGCTGCCGCTGGTCTTTTGGGTATGGATTGCGGCTTTCCTCGTCAGCTACAGCGTTATTACTCATTTGATGAAAACCTGGTTCAATAAAAAATTCGGGGGTGAATAATCATGAGAAGTTTTCTGAATGCCATTCAGGAAGGAAGACTGATCGAGCTCCCCGACAACGATAAAGAGAAGGCGCTTGAATACCTGGCCCTGATTCTCGAGGCGGTTCCCGATATCGGCAAGTCGACGGCCATTGTTGAAAAGGTCAGGGAAAGGGAAGATTCGGCGAACACAGGCATCGGCATGGGCGTGGCTTGCCCGCATGTCACGGTGGAACAGGATGGCGATCTCCTGTGCGCGGTGGGGTGGACGCCCAAAGGTATCGATTACAAGTCTTCAGACGGAAAACCGGTTCACCTGGTCATCATGTATTATATTCCAGAATCTCAGCGTGCAGTCTATCTAAAGGAAATATCGGGGCTGGCCAAGGCGCTGAAGGCAACGGGAGGGATCAAGGTCATCGCTGAGGCAAAAGAACTAACTGCGGTCAGGCATCGGCTGCTCGACTGGGTGAATCTGACGATCGATTCAGCCATTCCCGACGCCAAGGCGAGAATGATCAAACTGGATGCCAAGCAGGCGGAATTGATCGCCCAGCTTAGGACTCTGCCCGCGGCAGACGGACAGGGAAAATATTCAATAATACCTTTTACCGTTGTTTCCGGCGTTGGAGCAAAAAAGATAATTCTTTCGCAGAACCAAGAGTTGGTTGAAAGGCTTGAAAAGAGCACTATGTTTGCCGACATGTTATTAAAAGAGGAAAGTTTTGAGATTGAAAACTACAAGATTGCGGTCAGATTTTCTTCTGATTATGCTCTGGCCAGGAAAATCGTCGAGTGTGTGGCGTTTAAAGACGTTTCCCAGGAAAAGGAATAAGCGGTCTTTTTAAGGAGAAAACATGTGCGGTGTCGTCGGCATTGTTTACGGGAAACACAATCCCCGCCTGGGTCAGGTCGGCTCGTTTTTGCTCAAGAAGCTCGAATACCGCGGTTACGACTCCACCGGGGCCGCGTTTTTCAAGGACGACGGGAGCATCAGCCTGAAAAAGAAAGTGGGGTCGCCCACCAAGGTCATCCATGAACTGGACCTG
>JAPKZL010000179.1 GCA_026393795.1 Candidatus Aminicenantes bacterium
TCGAGGGCAACTTCCGTGCCGGCGACCGCGTGGCCCTGTTCGACGACGTCATCACCTCGGGCGGCTCGATCATCAAGGGGGCCGGGCAGGTCGAAGCCCAGGGCGGCAAGGTCGAGGTGGTCATGGCCGTGCTCGACCGCCCGGAGGGCGGCCGCGAAGCCATCGAGGCCCGCGGTTACCGTTTTCTTTCGATTTTTACCAAGCAGGATCTATCGTAACGACGGCGCGCCTTGTCCCGGCAAAAAGCTTGACTTGCCGGCCGACTGGCGCTACACTTTCGCTTTGTCACTCGACAGGAGAAACCAGCCATGATCGTCGTGGAAAATTTGACCAAAACGTTCCGCTTGAGCAAGGAACAGAAAAAGGAGAAAGTCGCACACGCCCGGGGCAATACGGTGGATGCCGTGGCCGACGTCAGCTTCAGCTGCAAGCCCGGACGCATTTTTTCCCTGCTTGGCCCCAATCGGTTTTCTGACCGGCTCGACCGGCCTTTATGAACGGCTGACGCCGACGGAAATGATCGACTACTACGGCCGCTTGCACGGCATGGAACCGGCGTCGCTCGCCAAGCGTAAAGGAGAACTTTTCCGTTTGCTGGGTATCGAGGAGTTCGCCGGCCGCCGCATCGGCAAGCTCTCATCGGGCATGAAGCAGAAGGTCTCGATCGCCCGTACCATGATCCACGATCCGCAGGTGCTGGTGTTCGATGAGCCGACGGTCGGATTGGACGTGATCACCGCCAAGAGTATCCTGCAATTGATCCGCCAGTGCCGCACGGACGGAAAGACCGTTATCTTTTCTACCCATATCATGGGCGAGGTGAGCCTGCTCAGCGACGATCTGGCCATCATCCACCGCGGGCGCCTGCTCTACAACGACACGTACGACGCCTACACGCGGGCGATGAAGGCGAAATCGCTCGAGGACGAATTCATCCGCCGCGTCGAGGAGGCGTAACATGAAGCTTTTAGCGATCATATTCAAAAAAGAGCTCCGTGATATGCTGCGCGACCGGCGTACGATTTTTTTCATGATCGTCATGCCTTTTCTGGTGATCTTCCTGATCTTCAATCTGTCGATGCGCCTGGGCATGGACATGGAAAAACGGGCTCAGGAAAAGGAATTGCGCGTGGCCGTATTTTCTGCAGAGCCGCTGCCGGACTTCAGCAAACTGCTGCTGGGCAGTGAAAAAGTGAAAATCGATACCACCGTGGATAAAAAGGAAATTGATCAGTCGGTGCGAAACGGCCGGCTCGATTTCGCCGTCTCATTCGCGGCAGATTTTTCAGAAACCGTCGACCGGGATGGAACCGGCGCTGTGCAGGTTTATTACAAGGCCTCCTCTTCGGAAAACGAAATGGCCCTGGAACGGATCCGCAAAGTCATGGAAAAGTACAAGCAGCAATTGCTGGAACGGCGGCTGCAGAAAAAAAGCCTGGCCGCCGCTTTTGTGGAACCGCTAAAAATTGTCGAGAAGGATGTTTCCACGATCCGGGAAAAAATGGGCCAGCGCCTCGGCGGCATGTTCCCTTATTTTTTCGTTATCTTCTGCTTCCTGGGCGCCATGTACCCGGCCATTGACCTGGCGGCCGGAGAGAAGGAACGCGGCACCATGGAGACGCTGCTGGTCTCGCCCGCCTCGCGCCTGCAGATCGTGGCGGGTAAATTCCTGGTGGTCACCGCTTCGGGCATATTTACCGCCCTGTCGTCGGTGCTCTGGCTGTACATTGTTTTCCGCCAGAGCCGGATGCTCCCCACGGAGGTTCTGGGCATGATCCTCAAACTGATCGAGTGGAAGTCGCTGTTGCTGCTCTTCTCGATGATCATCCCCCTTTGTGCCTTTTTCGCCGCCATTCTGCTCTCGGTTTCGGTTTTTGCCAAATCGTACAAGGAGGCCCAGAGCATCATCGCCCCCCTGAACATCATGATCATCATCCCCGTCCTCATCGGCATATTCCCGGGCATCAAATTGAATGCCATCACCGCCCTGATCCCCATCCTCAACATTTCGCTGGCCACCAAGGAGATCATCGCCGGCACGATTCCGCCGCTGTTTATGGCCGAGGTTTTCCTGGTCCTCTTCGCCCTGGCGGCCGTGGGACTGGTTTTCTGCACCCACTGGTTCAACCGCGAAGAGGTCATCTTCCGCGGCGTGTGAAGCTGCGGCTGCCATAAAAAAATCACTGCCCCCGATGGGAAAGACAAATCAAATCCGTCAGGATAAACGGATGATTTGTGCTGCCGATTATTGACATTTCAGATAATAATCCTTAAGATTCAAGCAAGAGTAAAAACAATTTTTATATAAGTTAGATAGGACAAAGGAGGTTATCATTAAAAAATTACTTTTGTTCGCCTTGCTTTTCCTCATTCTCTGTTTGCTTCCAATGAATACCTTTGCCCAAAAGCCCGGTGAAATTGTCTTCTCCAAAACGCTTATCGATCCTCAGAACCCGGTAGCGCTTACCACCCAGTTTAAATCCGGTGACAATATTTATGCGCTGGCTTTCCTTCAAAAGTCCATTTTGGGTATTCTCGTTTCCGAGCAGAAGAAGGTCGACGTGGAAGTGTTTTTGTATGAGCTTAAACCGCCCCTCTATTCATATCAACAGCCGAGTGAAATGCAATTGGAATCAAACACATTGGCGGTATCGGGCGACGCTCTGCAGAAGACATTTCTGCCCCTTGACATTGTGCCGGCAACATATGCCATGACCGCCTACGGCAGCCAGGACCTGGTGTATAAGAAATTTGGCAGCGAGTTTTATGGTCCCGTGGCATATGCCGCAGCCTTGAGCATACTCGAGCCCGGCGAGCACACCATCATCGTCAAGTTGAGCTGCAACTACAACTTCGTATCCGTAGGGAAGTTCGTGATCAAAGGAACCGATTACGCGGTGTACAGGAAGATGTCCAAGGATTTGAACGAATCCGCGTCCGGCGCCGGCACGAAAAACGCAGTGATGCCGAAAGCAGCACTTTCCGACAAGGGACTTGAAGCGGAAATGATCAACGCCTTCAAGAGCTCTCAAACCTACAAGGACAGAATCAAGGGGGAGGTTCTGCGGGTGGTGATCGTCGATCCCGATTGGATGATCCGCAGGAACGAACTTACCGGAATCATTTTGCACCGCTACATCAGGGCGGCGATTGCGGTTAAAAACAGCGACGGCACATGTACGGTATGGCCGCTGGTAACATTTCAACAAGACTACGTAGGGGACAAATTCCAGAAAACAAAATTCGACGGAGTCGGCGATCCATATAAAATTCCCTGTGAGAATGTCGGGAAGTAGAAAGAAATTTTAGAACGTACAACCATTTTTGCTAAAAATTCTTTCTTTTAATGATTTTCCATAAAAAAATTATTGGCGATTCATGCGTGCGATCTTGAAATAAAGGAATGCCATGAAGCGAATATGCGTGTTCTGCGGTTCGAGCCCGGGGGCTAGGCCCGAATATGTCCGGGCGGCGCGACAGGTGGGAACCTTCCTGGCCCAAAGAAAAATCGGCCTGGTCTTCGGCGGCGGCCGGGTCGGCATGATGGGCCAGCTGGCCCAGGCTGCCCTGGAAAATAAGGGTGAAGTTATCGGCGTGATCCCCAGGGGCCTTCACGAGCGCAAGGTGGCTTTCACCGGGCTCAGCGACCTGCGGGTGGTGGAAACCATGCACGAGCGCAAGGCGTTGATGGCCGAGCTTTCCGACGGCTTCATGGCCCTGCCGGGCGGACTGGGCACCCTGGAGGAACTGTTCGAGATCCTCACCTGGGCGCAGCTGGGGATGCATCGCAAGCCCTGCGGCCTGCTCAACGTGGCCGGCTTTTTCACCGCCTTGCTCGCATTCCTCGACCAGGTCACCGAGCAGGGTTTCATCGATACTCCCCACCGTTCCATGATCCTCTCCGCCGAGGATCCGGAAGAGCTGCTCCGGCAATTTGAATGCCACCAGCCGCCCGTTGCCGACAAGGCGGAATGGGCGCTGGGGTTGGGGAAGGGATAATCGCCGATCGGTTTTATCGCATAACCGCCGGGTAGGGAACGCAAATTTGCGTTCCCTACGGGAATTTTCCTGGTTATTTTCGCCCGTCCAATTCCGCGATGATCTCCAGCACCCGCGAATGGATGCGGCCGTTGGTGGCCAGGATGCCGCGGTTGTTGCGCAGGGTCCTGCCCGCGGAAAAATCCAGTTTTTTGCCGTCGATGTCGCTCACCCAGCCCCCGGCCTCTTCCACGATCAAACTGCCGGCGGCGTGGTCCCAGATCTTTTCGCGGTAGTGGGGAGTGGCAGGGTTGGGAATGCGCAGGTAGATTTCGGCGTCGCCTGCGGCCACGATGCCGTACTTGACCTGGCTGTCCATCTGCTCGGGAGGATGGACGATCTGCAGCAGCCGGGAAATTTCGAGCTGGGTGTCCTTGTCGCTGTGCGAGGACTCGTAGCTTTCGACGAATTTCATCTGGCGCGGATCGGTTTTAACCGAAGCGCGGATGGGTTCGGCGCTGCCGCCCCGGGCCGGGATCTTCCAGCTGCCCTTTCCGGAAATGGCCCAGAACAGCGTGCCGCCGGAACCTGGCGGCAGGTTCGGGCAGCCGAGGATGCCCAGGCGGACCTGGCCGTTCTGGATCAGCGCCAGGGCGATGGCGAACTGTTCACCGCGCAGGAAGCCCTTGGTGCCGTCGATGGGATCCAGCGTCCAAAAGGTCCCGTCGGGCTCCGCCCCGCCCAGGTCGATGCAGTCGCAGATCTCTTTTTCTTCCATGGGCGCGTCGTTATTTTTCAGGCAATGGATGATCTTGGCAAAAAGTTCCCGGTTTTCCGGCCTACGCAGCGCCAGCGAATCTTCTTCGCCCACGATCGGCATGCCGGGAAAATGGCAGCTGAGGACCTGGCAGATCAGGGCTTGTACGGCAAAATCGGCGATGGTCACCGGGCTGCGGTCGGATTTTGTCAGGGTGTCCCTGCCGGTCGCCTCCTTCTGGATGGTAGCGGCCATGGCCATGGCCGCGCCGACCGCCTGCAGGCTGATTTCTTTTTCTTTTTGCAGCATTGAATTTCCTAATTTATCTTGCGGCCGTGTACAAACAATGGCTAGACGCGGTCGAAATCGTCCTGAAAGCGGGTGATATCGTCTTCGCCCAGGTAGGCCCCGGTCTGCACTTCCACAAAAACCAGGTTTTCCTGGCCGGGATTTTCGATGCGGTGCTTGGCCTTTTCCGGGATGAACACCGCCTGGCGCGGTCCGAGGCGCATGGTATTTTCGTCCAGGGTGAACAGCGCCTGTCCCTGGATGATCACCCAGTTCTCGGCCCGGCGCTCATGGCTTTGCAGGGAGAGCCTTTTCCCGGGCTTGACCATGATGCGCTTGATCTTCAGCCGCTCCTCTTCGAAGAGGATCTCGAACCAGCCCCAGGGACGTTCTTCCTGGTAATTCATCGATTGTATTCCTTTTTGACAACGGCCAAGTCGGCGTTAACCATCATTTCGACCAGCTGGGCGAAATGGACTTTCGGCTTCCAACCCAGTATTTTTTTGGCTTTGCTAAAATCGCCGCGGAGCAGATCGACTTCGGCCGGCCGGATGAATTTCTTGTCCATGACCACGAAATCTCTGTAATCGAGGCCGACATGGGAAAAGGCGATCTCCACCAGTTCTTTGACCGAATGGGTCTCGCCGCTGGCGATGACGAAATCGTCGGCCTTGTCCTGCTGCAGCATCAGCCACATGGCCTCGACGTAGTCCAGGGCGTAACCCCAATCGCGTTTGGCTTCCAGGTTGCCCATGCGCAGTTCCTTGCTCAATCCCAACTTGATCTTGGCCACGTTGTAGGTCACCTTGCGGGTGACGAACTCGATGCCGCGCCGCGGCGACTCATGGTTGAAGAGGATGCCCGAAACGGCGAAAATATCATAGCTTTCCCGGTAGTTGACCGTGATCCAATGACCATAGACCTTGGCCACGCCGTAAGGGCTGCGCGGATGGAACGGGGTCAATTCGGTCTGGGGGATCTCCTTGACCAAGCCGAACATTTCCGATGACGAGGCCTGGTAGAAGCGGATGCGCGGGTTCACGGCGCGGATGGCTTCCAGCATGCGGGTGACGCCTATGGCCGTGAATTCGGCGGTCAGCACCGGTTGGTCCCACGAGGTGGGGACGAAACTCATGGCGGCGAGGTTATACACTTCTTCGGGCTGGACTTCTTCGATGATCTTGCTGATGGAATACTGGTCGAGCAGGTCGGCCTGCCTGATATGGATGCGGTCCTTGATGTGCTCGATGCGGTCGAACTTCTCCATGCTGGAGCGGCGGACCATGCCATAGACATCGTAGCCTTTTTCAAGCAGGAAATCGGCCAGATAGGAACCATCCTGCCCGGTGACCCCTGAAATCAGTGCTTTTTTGGCCATTTGTGCTCCTTTTAGTACCTTATAGCAAATTCTAAAATTTGTTAGTTTTTTAGAACAAATTTTGAATTTGTTATCTAAGGCTCTTATCCAGCGCAGCTGGGTTAGAAGGCCATTTTAGCCGAATTGGGCCGGAGTGTCAAATGTGCCGTCGCGGTGGACGGGGCGGCCGTGTGGTCGATTTTGGCGGGAATTTGCCAGTTAGCGGTGAAAATCCTATAATGGTCCTGGGGAATGCCCATGAAGCTTGATGATTATATCGAAATAATGCTGATCAAGGTCAAATTATCGCGGAAAAAGATGGATAAACAGGTGTTGAACTGGCTGCTGGAACTGCGGACGCTGCGCGGCCAGGTACGCCACCTGGATGATAAAAACAAACGCCTGAAAAAATTTGTTGAGGCGCGTTTGCGCCAGAGCGGGCGCGGCTGAGCTCGGCTCGCGGCCCCGGTCACAAGTTCTTTTTCAACTCCTCTTTCAATAGCGGGGCGATGACGAACAGATCGCCGACGATGCCGTAATCGGCTTTCTTGAAGATGGGCGCCTCGGGGTCCTTGTTGATGGCCACGATGACCTTCGAGGTTTTCATGCCGACGAAGTGCTGGATGGCTCCCGAGATGCCGCAGGCGACGTACAGCTTGGGGTTGACGACTTTTCCGGTTTGCCCGACCTGCATGTCGGCCGTGGCGTATTCGGCGTCGACCGCCGCTCGCGAAGCGCCGATCCCGGCCTTGAGCACCGCGGCCAAGTCTTCCAGGATGGCGAAATTCTCCTTGTTCTTCATGGCCCGGCCTCCCGAAACGATGATATCGGCCTCGGTCAGGTCGATTTTTTTGGCGGCGCTTTTCATTACCTGCACGATGCGCGTTTTCAACGGGGCGGCGTTGAACGGAAACGTCTTGACTTCGGGCTGGCCGTCGGCCGGGCCCTCTTCCACCGCGATGACGTTGGGCCTGACCGTGAACAAGGCCCTCCCGTCGTTCACCTGGTATTCGGCCAGCAGCTTGCCGGAATAAACCGGTTTGACGCATTTACGCGCGGCCAGATCAACGGCCAGGCAGTCGTTTACCAGGCTGGCCTTGGCCTTGGCGGCCAGGCGCGGGAACAGGTCCTTGCCCTGGGCTGAAAAAATGCCGCAAAAAACGTCGAGTTTGAACTCGGCGATGATGTCGGCCAGGGTCTGGGCGTAGCGGTCCGGCTGATAGGCCAGATCGGCGCCATTGACCTGGATAACGGTCTGAATGCCGCGCAGTTTCGGCAGGTAGGGTTGGACGTCGGAGCAAAAGACGACGGCATGGACGTTCTGGCCGCATTTCCTGGCCAGGCTGAGCAGCTCGCGGTTGGATTTCTTGAAAACGCCTTCCTTCAGTTCGATGTACAGTCCGATGTTGGCCATGTTCGCCTCCTAGAGTACCTTGGCTTCGTCGCGCAGAAGCCGTACCAGTTCCTTGACCGCGTCGGCCGGTTCGCCGGGGATGACACGACCCTGGGGCTTTTCGGCCGGGGCCGAGAGCTTGACCAGCTGGACCTTGTTCTGGCTTTCGCTGACGCCGATATCGTTCAAACTGACCTTTTTGATTTCGATTTTCTTAGCTTTCATAATGCCCATCATCGACGCGTAGCGCGGGGTGTTCAGGCCCTTGGCGGCCGCCACCAGGCAGGGTATGGACATCTCGATCATCTCCTTCGCCCCTTCGTCGATTTCGCGCTGGACCTTCGCCGTCTGGCCTTCGACGGCGAATGCCGTGACATTGGTGGCCGCCGGGATGCCCAGGTTCTCGGCCAGCAGGAGGTGCAGCTGGTAGGAGTCGTTGTCGATGGCCTGTTTGCCGGTAAAGATGATGCCGAAGGCGCTGTCGGCCTTGATGACCTCGGCCAGGGCCCGGGCCGTGGCCTGGTCGTCCAGGTAGACGTTGCTCTCGATCTGAACGGCCTTGTCAACGCCCATGGCCAGTGCCGAACGTAGGGCATTGTGCACCCGCTCGGGGCCCAGGCAAACGGCGGTCACCGTGGAACCGGGGGTCTTTTCCTTGAGCTTCAGCGCCTCCTCGATGGCGTATTCATCGTAGGGGCTGACTATCCATTTGATATTGGCTTCCTGGATGGATTTACCGTCCTTGACCAGAATGCTGGCTTCCGTATCGGGAACTTGCTTGAGGCAAACGTATATGTTCATTGCGACCTCCTGTGTGTGAAAAAAGGCTTTATTTACTGGATTGCTGCCGGAGAAAGACTATTTATAGCGTAAAAACGGGCAAAAGTCAATCGCTACAGGTGGATGAACACCCCGCCGCTGACCCGGGTGCGGTCGAAATCGGAGGCATGGATGAAGCGCAGGTCGAAGCGCAGGGAGAAGAGGGAGGTGAAAAAGTAGTGGAAACCGCCCCCGATCATGGCATAGAAACTGTAATCGCTGAAGTGGAAGTTGAGCTTGACGAATTCGCTTCCGACCCCCAGGAAGGCGTAGGGCGCGAAATTGCCGAACTTGGGCCGGAACTTGACCGCCGCGCTCAGGCTGTTCAGCCCCGATTCCTTGATGCGGTAGCCCTCGAATTCGAACTTGACCATGGGCACGATGGTCCCGGATCCGGCCGAGAGGCCGTAGAAGAAACTGGCCGGCTGGCTGATGGACCCGGCGATGAATCCGGCGTCGAATGCCAGCGCGGGCAGGGCCAGAAGCAGGTAGGCGGTCACGAGCAGGGTTTTTTTAATCACTGTTTTTACTCGCCTTTTGCAAGAGCAGCCTCCCGTAATAGTCGATTTCGGTCGCCTGCCAATCCTTGCGGATGTACAGGGAATAATCTTTCTGGAACAACGGGAATATGAATCCGTCATTGATGATGGCTTCGCTGATGCGGGCGACCTGCTCCATCAGCAAATCCTGCGAATTGCTGTACTTGACCTCGTCCAGCTCGCCGAGCATGCGCAAATACTTGGCGTTGAACTGATTGAAGCTCGATTCCTTGAGGATGCGGCTGAGCTTTTCTTCAATAGGAATCTTGCTCTGGAAGATCTTGTCGATCAGGATGTACTTGATGGCCGAGGAATTCAGGAAATTCATCATCTGGCTGTCGTCGATGAAAACCGTTTCGATTTTCAGGTTGCTGTCCTTCAGGAATGCCGTCATGTCCTTTTCCAGGTAGGAGAGCGAAGCCAGGATGTACAGCTTGATGTCCGAGGCTTTGAGGATCGACGCCGTCTTTTGCGTCGAAATGGTCTTGATCTGGATGGAAACCGGCGATTCCTCGTCGCTGGTCAGCGAGCGCAGCTCCCGGTACTTGGAACCGGAAGCCTCGTTGAATTTTTTCAGGAGCGAGTACAGGGCGAGTTTGGTGTTCTGGCCAACATCGCCCTGCAGGAAGCAAAGATAGATGTTCTGGGAGATCCCCGAATCGAACTCGCGGTAGTTCTCCTTGATCGACTTCGGATTGGAAAGAAACACGTCGGGGAGCGCGTCGTCGCCGAACATGACCCTGACCGAGTCCAGGAATGTCCTGCCGCCGGCGTAAAACGGGTTGGCTTTCAGGATCAGGGTGCTGCCTTTTTGCCATTCGTCGGGATAGAAAGGGCCGGAAAACGACTGCTCGCTCTCGGCCAGCACCACCAGATCGGGAACGGTCAGCATGGCCAGGATATCGGGGCAGTCATTGCGCAGCTCGATCACGGTTTGGTCGCCTTCCACGCGGATGTTCTTGATGATCCGGTTCAGTTTGCTGGCCGCGAAAAGGTTGGCCCCCAGGAACATTTTCAGGGACATCTGGATGTTCCTGGCGGTCAGCGGCTTGCCGTTGGAAAAACTGAGATTGTCCTTGACGGTCAGGGTCAGGACGCGGCTGCCGGTGTCGTAGCGGTAATCCTCGAACAGATGGGTCGTGATCGCGCCATCCTTCTGCAGGTAAAAGAAATTTTCATAGATCAGGGAATAGAGGATCAGGTTGGAATAATTGGCAGTGTTCAGGGTGAACGAGGTGGGCTCGTTGAGCTTGATGCTGATCTCGCCTCCGTAGTAGGGCTTGATGGCGAAGACCAGGCACAATGCCAGCAACTGGGTTAGAACCTTAAAATAAATTATCTGCATTTTTTTTGGAGATAATTTATTTTTATAGGTTCTTATCCGGCAAAGCTGGATCAGCAGTTTTCCGCTAGTCATTGCGCTTTCCCCAGAATTGCAAGACCGACCTGCCGTACTCGCCATCGTCCTGGGACAACCGACTGCACACCCAGAAGCCCTTGACCGCCCCCCAAACGCCGGCGCTGATGAACTGGATTTCGCCACCGATTTTTGCAATATACACCGGCCGTTGCCCGCCGGTCTTGATATCGTAGAAAAATATCTGGTCCGTCTGTCGCGAATAGTCGCTGACGGCCAGCCATTGGTCATCGTTGGCGGCCAGGCTGGCCCCGCGGCGATCGGCCTCGGGGGTCGTTTCGGCAAGGTCGCCGGTGAGCAGGTGGTAGCGGTAATCGCGATCGATCAGGTGAATGCCCTGCAGCTGTCCGTCCCGGGTTGAAAAATCGATGGCATAGGCCGGGAAGGCTTTTTTCTCGACGATTCCCGAAACGAGCGCGGGATCGCTGAAGGGCATGAAACAAATTTTGTCTCTGAAATAGTTTTTCCCCTCGTCGTAGCGGGCCCCCACCAGGTACGGATTGCCGTTGAAAACGAGCTGCTTGAAAGGTACGAAGCCGATCTTGGCGATTTCCTGCCACTGGTTGTCGCGGCTGGCCAGAACCTGGGCATAGGAGGAGAAATTGGCGCCAACGGTCAGGATCAAGCTCCCCTTGGCCGTGAAGGCAAGGAGTTTGCCCTGGGTGCTCAGCACCGGGTAGAACGGCCGGGTCAAGGTGAGCTTGCAGGTGGATTGTTTCTCCAGCCGCTCTCCCCTGGCCCGGTAGATGACGATTTCGTCCGGGTAGTACAAATAATATTCCGCTTGCCCGTCGGCGCCGCTGACGCTTTGGATATCCATCAGGTTTTTCCTGGTTTCAAACTCGGTCAGCTTTGAAAAGCCCAGTTCGGCGAACGCGAAACTCCTGACGTCTAGCAAGTCCATTTCACCCCGGCTCAGGTTTTTCTCCATGTACTTCAACGAGACGAGCTTGTCCTGCCAACGGGAGAACATGGCCAGGCCGAGACCGGTCTTGCTTTTATTCTGGATGAACCTCAGGTAGAGCAGGTAGTCGAGCTCCTGCACCTGGCTCAGGTTGAATTCGCCGCGGCCGTTGGCGAAATTGACCAGCAGGTCGGACATTTTGATGTTCGGGTCTCCCTCCAGGCGCGCCGTCAGCATCTGGTAAATCTTTTGCATGGCCAGGTCGCTCAACTCGGAATCATTCTCGAATTGCACGATGGCCACCCGCGCGTCGGCCTTGTTCTTGAAAAAAGCGCGCACATGGTCGGCAGCTTCCTGCACCAGCGCTTCGGCGTTTGCCTGGGGGAAAATGAAGCCGGCAGACAAAAAAAGAAACAACAACAGCGTACCTTTTTTCATGCCGTTTTCGCTTACTTTTTTTTTATGGTGAGTTTCAAATGGATGTTCACCTGGACGTCTCCGGTGCCTTTGCCGACATCGAGCGTCACCGGCAGGTCGATATGGCGGATGGTCGACTTGGCCTTGGCCTTCGCCAAGCGCTCGCCGGTGTCTTCGTCGTCGGTGATGAGGGCGGAGATATTGACGGCGTCGGTGTCCTTGCGTTCCTCTTCGGCAAAGTCGTGTTCCGGGATATCGATGTCGGATTTTTCGTTCTTGATTTCCTGGGCTTCTTCCAGGTTGAATATGTCATCAACGGCTTCGGGCTGGAGGGAGTCCTCGGCATCGACCATGGGCGAGGACAACTCGAAAATTTCCTCCTTGTCGGTGTCGCCGGCCTTTACCTCCTCGTCCGCATCGGTGAGAACCACCTTGTTTTCTCCCGGCTGGGGGGTGGAGGAGGTGATCTCCTCCCGGGAAAACATGATCGTCTTGTCCTTTTGAAAGATAGACAGCTGGTTCTTCAGGTGGATGATGACCAGCTTGATGATGGCGTACAAGCCTTCCAGGACGTTTTCGCCGCTGGTGGCTACGGTGGGGAAAAAAGATTTGTTGTCCGGGTTCAAATCCTTGTTCAGGGAATTGATCGGCAGGATCTCCTTCAAATCTCTTTTGTTGAAGTGAAAGATCAGCGGTATCTTGTCATATTGCAGGTTGTTCAGCTTGAGATTCTTTTTCAAATTGGTCAGGCTTTCGATATTCTGCTCGCGCACCACCACCTGGGAATCGGCGATGAAAACCACGCCGTCGGCTCCCTGCAGCACGAGCTTGCGGGTCGTGTCATAGGCGACCTGGCCCGGGACGGTGTACAGCTGGATTTTGATGGAATAATTCCCCAGTTTGCCGATCTCCAGGGGGAGAAAATCGAAGAACAGGGTGCGGTCGCCGTCCGTGTCCAGGGTGATCAGCTTGCCTTTGTTTTCGATCTCATCGCAATTGAAGATGTAACGCAGGCAGGTGGTTTTACCGCTTAACGCCGGTCCGTAGTAGACGATCTTGGCGGTGATTTCCTTGTTGTTGTAATTAACAAAGGCCATTAGAACGGATCCTCATCCTCGAAGCTGCGGTCGTCTCCTTCCGGAGCGGCCGCGAAGGGGGGCAGGCCACCGTCGGTGCTGTCGGGGAAGGAGTTTCTGCCGGCATTTCCCGATGGATACGGCGCCCCGGCACCCCCGGCGCCCTGGTCTTTGCGCCGATCCAGGATGGTTATATTGTCGGCTTGGATCTCGGTGGTCGATCGGTCTTGACCGTTCTTATCCTGCCATTTGCGCGTGCGGATGCTGCCTTCGACCAGCACCAGATCGCCTTTACCCAAGCTTTTTTCAACTTTTTGGGCTAGAGCTCTCCAGGCGACGATGTTGTGCCACTCCGTCGGCAGGTCCTTCCAGGCGTTGCTGTTCTTGTCAAAATATCCTTCGTTGGTGGCCAGGGAGAACTTGGCCAACTGCTGACCGCTTTTAGGCATAACCGTGACCTCTGGGTCCTTCCCTGCCCGGCCGACCAGGATGACGCGATTCAAGCTGCGAACTTGGCTCATGTTATTCGCTGAACTCCTTGATTTTTTGCTGGGCCAAAGACGATTCCTCGGACAACGGGAAGCGCGAGATCAGGTCCTTGAGAATGGCGATGCCTTCGCTTTGCCGGCCCATTTCCAGCAGCGCGTAGCCCTTTTTCAGGATAGCGGCCGGCGCCTTGTCGCCGTCCCGGTACTTGTTGAGCAGTTCGTTGAAGGTGTTGATGGCGTCCTGGTATTTCTTCTTGGCATAGTAGCATTCGCCGATCCAGTACAGGGAATTGTCGGCCAGGCCGCTTTCGGGGAAATTGCGGATGAACTGCCTGAAACCCTCGATGGCCAGGTCGAAGTTCTCTTTGATGTAGTCGGAATAGGCGGCGTAATAGATGCTTGAAGGGTCCTGGCTGATGGACGGCTCGGCGGTCCTGATGCCGCCGCCGGCGACATTGTCGGGGGCGCCCGCCGTGACGCCTCCGGGCCCGGCGGGGATGTTCATGATCCTGTCGTTTATCTTGCTCAATGAGTTCTTTATGTCGTTCAATTCTTCCTTGAAAAACTGCATGCTGAGCATCAGGTCTTCCCGGTTCTGGGCCATGTCGGCCTGACTGCGCGACATGGCGCCGATGCGCTCGTCACTGATGTTCGATTTCTTGGCCAAGCCGGCCAGCTCGGCGGCCATGGCGTCGACTTTCGCATCCAGGGCGGCGATGGTATCGGCCAACTTCTGGATTTCGTCCAGGATCATCTTGGTGTCTTTTTTCACCGCCGCCAGGGGCAGGGAACTGAGCAGCAGGACGATCAGTGCCGCCAGGGGGACCTTTGGCTTCATGCGGGTTATTTCTTGGTGATGACGAATTCAGCGCGGCGGTTCTGGAAATAGGTCGCCTCGTCCACGCCCTGAACCAGGGGCTTGCTTTTGCCGTAGGAGACGATCTTGATGTTGGCGGCGTTGACGCCCAGCGAAGCCAGGTAATTCTTGGCCGCTTCGGCTCTTTTTTCGCCGAGGGCGATGTTGTACTCGATGGTCCCGCGTTCGTCGCAATGGCCTTCGACCAGGACATTCACGCTGGCAAACTTGAGCATCCAGTTGGCATTGTCCTGCAGGATGGGCTTCATGTCATCCCTGATCTGGTATTTGTCAAAATCAAAGTTGATTTTTTTCAAAATCTGGTCCTTGTTCAGGTCTTCGATGGTTTTCTGCTGGAAGAGTTCCTCGTCGCTCAGGACCGGTTTTTCGACCTGGGTGACGGGCTCTTCCACTTTTTCAACTACTGGCTGAACGGGGGCAACCTTGGCGGCTTTCTTTCCGCAGGCATTGAACAGAACGACGAGAGACAGAACGACAAACAGAACTCCTAGTTTTTTCATAGATCCTCCTTAAATTTAGTCACCGCAAATATATATTATATTCATCGCGCTTTGTCAAATTTTTTTTATCTGAAGGTTATTTATACAGTTTTTGCCACTTGGGCATCTTGTTTTCCCCGGCCGAGGTGATCTGGCGGATGTTGCGGCCGTCGTAATCCATCAAATACAGCTGGTATTTGCCGCTGCGGTTGGAGGAAAAAACCAGGTGCCGGCCGTCCGGGGACCAGGAAGGGTTCTCGTTGCGCCCGGCGTTTTCGGTTAGTTTGCTTATTTCGTTGCTTTTCAGGTTGAAGACGTAGATGTCGAAGCGGTTCTCGATGCGCGACACGAAAGCCAGCCGCATGCCGTCCGGGGACCAGGTCGACGAGTCATGGTAGGAGCCCTCGGTGGTGATGCGGCGGATGTTGCTGCCTTCGGCATCCATGATGTATATCTGCGGGGTGCCGCTGCGCTGGGAAGTGAAGGCGATCTCCCGGCCGTTGGGGCTCCAGCAGGGAGTGGTGTCGATGGCCGGGTTGAAGGTCAGCTGCTTTTCCTTGCCGGTTTTCATGTCCTTGAGAAAGATCTCGGCATTCCCGTTCTTCGACGAGGTAAAAACGATCTGATCGGCCACGGGCGACCAGTCGGCCGCGTAGTTGCTGCCGCCGCTGGAGAGCAGCTCGGTTTTTCCCGTGTAGATATCGAACATGAAGAGCTCGGGACTCAAGTTGCGGTAGGAGGTGTACAGGATCTTTTCGTTGTCGGCGCTCCAGGAGGGCAGCATGTCCAACGCGTTGCTGTAGGTGATGCGCGTCGGCCGGGAGCCGTCGTAGTCCATGATATAAATGTCCCGGTCTTTGCCCGACTCGAAAACATAGACGATTTTGGAAGTGAACAGGGGCTTTTCACCGAAATGCTTCATCATCTCATCGGCGACCCGGTGGGCGATCATGCGGCCGAGGTCTTTTTTGCCGCCGTAATTCCTGCCGAAAATGAAGCGGGCGCTGTTGACCTCGTATACCTTGAGGGAGAAAATGATCCGCTCGTCGGCCGTCATCTCCAGTTGGCCGGAAATGAGGATGTTGGCCTGGATGGACGCCCAGTCCTTGAAATTGATGGCGTTGGCATCGAAACGGGAGATGTAGGAGTAATGTTCGCGCGGCACCAGCTTGAAGACCCGGGAATATTCGAGATCGCGCCAAAGAGTTTCATAGATCAGGCTCTTGATCTCGTTGTTGGGCAGCGATGCCTCCGTGAACTGGAAGTCGGGCAGGGCCACCGGGATCATGGGCATTCCCTCTTTGATGCGGATGGTAATCTCCTCCTGGCCGCTGACAAGCGTGCTGGCGAGGAGAACCAGGGCGGCGAGGATGATGAATTTGCGTTTCATTATTTCTCCCATTCAAATTCGAAATGGACGACCAGGTATTGCGAAGGGAAATCGGGGGGCAGGGGGGCAAACGGCGCGGCATTCTCGACCGCTCGGCGGGCCGACAGGTCGAGGGAGTCGATGCCGCTGGAATTTTCCAGACGCAGGCCGCCGATGGCGCCGTCGCGGTGAACGACGAAATACACCCCGGCGACGTATTTCCCCTTCAGCCCGGGTGCGACCAGGGAGCTATACCAGGAGGAAGAGATGCGGCCGCGCAGAAGGTCGACATAATAGGCGTAGGGGAAAAAACCGCCGCCAATGCCCGAACCGTATCCGCCGCCGCTGCCATCGCCGCTGCCGCCGCTGGAGATTCCGGTCTTCAGACCGCCTTCGCCGCTGCTTCCCCGGACCGGGGTCTCGATTTTGCTCAGCGTCCGGTCCCGGCGAATGACCGAGATCATTTTTTCCGCTTCGGCTTTTTTCCGGCCTTCGCGGTCCGGATAGCGCAGCGAGGACTGGAACTTGCTTTCCACGGTCAGGTTCTTGACGCTGCCGCCGCCTTCAACCAGGGTGGCCTCGGGAGCCGCTTCCGGCTGCGCCGGGAGCAAGGAATTCCCTTTGCCGCTTCCCTGGCCGTTGCTGCCGTCGCCGCCCCCGCCACCGTTGCCGCCGCCGCCGCCACCGTTGCCGCCGCCCCCGCCGAGACTCACCAGGTCGACGTAGTAGGTCATACCGCTGCTCTTGGGGGCGGGCTGGACGACGAAAAGCGCCGCCAGGGAAAGGTGCAGGCCGAGGGAAATGAGCAGCGTGGCTTTGAACTTCATTGGCGCGGCTTGGGCTCGACGATCATGCCGACCGTATCGACGCCGGCGTTCTTGACGATATCCATCACTTCGATGATATACCCGTAGGTCAGGCTCTTGTCGGCTTTGAGAAAAACAACCTTTTTTTCACGGTTGTAAAAATAGCTTTTCAGGCGCGAGTCCAGGAAATACAGGTTGACGATCTGGTCGTTGATGTACACGTAGCGGTCCTTGGTCAGGGTCAGGACCAGGCCTTCCGGGCTCGGATTGTTGCGGCTTTCGGCCGTGGGCAGCTTGACGGTGATCCCCGTCTGCATCATCGGGGCCGTGACCATGAAGATGATCAGCAGCAC
>JAPKZL010000180.1 GCA_026393795.1 Candidatus Aminicenantes bacterium
ATTCTTTTTGTAACCTTCCTGCGTCGGGTGATGGTTTCCGATCCCGATCTGAAGTTCCCCGAATCGGTCGCGGCGTCTGAAATTCACAAGGCCGGCCAAAAGGGGAGCGCTGGCGCCAAACATCTTTTTCAGGCGATGGGAATCGGCGCATCGGTCTATGCCCTCGGATTTTTGGGATTGTTTGCGGCTTCAAAGGATTTCATTATCAAGATGGGAACCATTGGCTCCAGTTTCGTGAAATTGGGCGCTGCCAAGCTGGCGCCGAAGCTCGGAACTGGAGGTACCGTGTCGGTGGCCGGACCCGGCATTTTCCCCGCTTATATCGGCGTAGGCTATATCATCGGCCCGCGCCTGGCCGCCCTTAACTTTGCCGGCGGCGTGCTGGCTTGGGGCTTGTTTGTGCCGCTGTTGATTTTTTTCCTTGGCCCGCAATTGGTCACGGCCTTTTATGGGGCGGGCGCCACCATGGCCCAGGTCGGCTGGGTGGACCTGGTCGATCACACCTGGAAATTCATTGTCCGGCCAATCGCCGTGGGCGGCATGTTGGTCGGCGCCGGATATACGCTTTTCCGCATGCGCAAGAATCTGGGAGCCGGAATTAAAAGATCGATAGGCGATATGAAAAAATCAGCCGGTCAGGCGGAAATCACCATTCGCACAGAAAAGGATTTGAATTTCAAACTGGTTTTGCTCAGTATGCTGTTTACCGTGGGCGTGATGGTTGTGTTATACCATATATTCGCTCAAAACTGGGGAACGGCGATCCTTGCGGCTGTAGTCATGGCCGTAGCGGGTTTCTTTTTTGCCGCGGTATCTGGAAACCTGGTAGGAACAATCGGTTCTTCGAACAATCCTATTTCAGGCCTGACTCTTTCAACGCTGATCATCGCCGCCTTGCTCATGGTACTAGTTGGCGCAAGGGGTACTGGCGGTGTTCTGGCGGTTCTTGGCGTAGCTGCAGTTATCTGTGTTTCATCCGCCGTGGCCGGTGAGATGTTGCAGGATTTGAAAGTCGGCCATTTTCTCGGCGGCACTCCCTGGAAAATGGAAGTGGGCGATATTCTTGGGATTGTTTTCTCGGCCCTGGTGCTTTATTTTCCCTTGATGCTTCTGCATGGAGCTTTCACTTTTGGCAGCAAGGCATTGCCGGCGCCGCAGGCCGGTTTGATGGCCGCTCTTTCGCAGGGCATTGTCCGTGGAGAAATGGCCTGGCCTTTGGTTATTGTCGGTATGTTCATGGGCTTTGCCCTGATCCTGGTCCAGGTCAAATCACCGATGCTGGTGGCAGTCGGCATGTATCTGCCTTTGGAAACTACCTTCGCAATTTTTTGCGGTGGCATGATCAAAGGTATCATGGATAAGGTTATGGCCAAACGCCAATTGAATGATGCCCAAAAAGCACGATCGGAAAATGTCGGGATTCTGCTCGCCTCAGGTCTTATTGCCGGCGAAGCGTTAATGGGCCTGGTGCGCGCAGCCTGGACATTTCTGTACATGCAGAACTTCATACACACGCCGATTCCTTCCATATTCGCCCATCCCAGGTACCTGCTCGGTTTCATTGTCCTGTTGATCCTTGGCGCCTATCTGATTTATTTCCCCCTGCGCCACGCCGGGGCTGCCGATGAACCGCCTCCGCCATCCGCGGTGTTTTAAATCTATAAATATCTGTAGGGGCGGTTCACGAACCGCCCTCGACAGTCAACAAAGAAAAAAAAATGAAATAATGAAATAGGGTAGGGGCAGCTCAAAACAATAGGCTGCAAATTAGGCCGATTTGGTTTTTCTTCACTTATATTTCGCAATGGAAAAAAAAGACAATATCCTGGA
>JAPKZL010000181.1 GCA_026393795.1 Candidatus Aminicenantes bacterium
GGTCGCCGGGGCGAAGCGAGGGTACGGCCAGCACAACAACAGTTTCGCCGCCCTGGAGCTCTATAACAAAGATAAAGAGCTTATCGAAGTAAAATGAAGATAGGCTATGGGGGACAGTATTTGTAAATGTGTAATCGGTATGTCTGACGTTTATTGGGATTTCAAATTTTTTTAATAGAATAGAAGACCGAGCCTATTTTAAGAAATATTATAAGGAAAATTGGGACAGCGCTTGGCTTGGTGACTTTTGTAATTAAGACAGTGATATAAGGACTTTTGTTAAAACTTTTAATTTGCTATGATGATTCCAGGATGACGCGTCGCGTTCGATCGCGATTGCTTGGAGAGAGGAGGCGAGAACCATGTGGACGCTGACGAAGAAATGGTGGATCATTTCGGGTATGCTGCTTATGCCGGGCGTGATCGTGCTGGTCGTGGGAATCGTCAATCCCAACGCCCGCACCGACGACGACTTCTCGCTAAAGACCTTCGGCATCATTTGGATCCTCCTGCAGCTTGCCGTCAACGGCGTCCTCTTTAGCTACCTTAACTGGCAGAAAAAGCGGGCCGTCTACTTATGCCAAAACGGTATCCGCGCCACGGCGACGATCCTGTCCGTTGACACGACCGGCACCACGATCAACGACATGCCGCAGATCGCGCTACGCCTGGAGATCGCTCCTTTCGACCGCATGCCCTACACCATCATCGACAAGCGCTGCTGGAACCCCCTCGCCCTGGCCGGGCTGCAGAAAGGGGCGAAGCTGCCGGTGCTCATCGACCCGCGCCGGCCGAAAAAAATCATGTTCTACGAGGAAGAAAAATCGTGATCGCCATGAAGCGCGATAGCAAACGCTGCAATCGCAAAAACAGGCGCTAGAGAGATGCGGACAGGAGCCAGATGAGAAAGATGAGAACATCGATTTTTGCTTCGCTCGCGGTTTTCCTGATCGCCGGTCAAAATAGCGCCAATCCTGGCAATCCGCGGATTCCCGACCGCGACCTGTTCATGGCCATACAGCGCAACAACCTGGAACTTTTTCAGGGCTATCTTGCCGGGAATGCCAATTGGCACGCCATCGACGGCCGGGGCAATACCCTTATCCACGCCCTGATCGCTCCGGAAATGATCGAATTGCTGGAACTTGAATCTCCGGTCAGAAAAGTAAGTATGCGAGTGGTTATGAGAACTCTGGATAAAACCGGTAATCCTGTTTCAATTCAAATGGCACCTATTGCGCATCCGCGCGTGAACGCCGTGCGGCCCATTGAAATGCAGATGGTCCAGAATTCTCCAGGGAAAAAGGACGACCCCCTGCAAATGCGCATGGACATCGTCCGCTCGCTTGTGGGCCATGGCGTCGATATAAACCAAACGAATGACAGGGGAGAAACGCCCCTGAAACTGGCAGTTTATATGGCCAAAAGTGATTCACAGGCATTCTCACATCTGAAACGGTTTCCCGATGGCTGGTTAGGCCTGGAAGTAGACCCTGCATTAGTCCTGCGTTTTGTGCGATTTCTATTAGACCTGGGGGCAAACCCGCGCCTTTGCGACGCCAAGGGAAAAACCCCTCTTTTCGATGCGACAGGCGCATTGATCCCTTTGCTGCTGAAGCATGGGGCGGTCCTTGAAGACCGAGATCAAAACGGGATGACCCTGTTCTTGGCGGCCGACCCAAAGAAGGCTTTGGCCTTGCTCAAACTCGGGGCCGACCCGCAGGCGACGGACAACCGGAAACGCAACCGCTGGCATTATCTTGACTTCGTTGACTGGGAAGAACTGGCGCAAAAACTGATCGAACTCCGCGTGAACATCAACCAGCGCGACCTTGACGGGCAAACGCCTTTGCTGCTCAATTGCGGAACGGAAAAAATCAAACTGGCTTTATTTCTCCTTGAACATGGCGCTGATCCTGTACTCGCAAGTAATTATGGCGACACCCCACTGCACAAAGCCGCATCGGCCAGCAACCTGGAGCTGATGGAATGGCTCCTGCGCCACGGAGCCGCGGTGAACGTCCGAAACCGTTCTGGTCAAACGCCGCTTCATTATGCCTATTATAATGAAAAAAGCGCCGAATTGCTGCTGCGCTACAAAGCCGATCCGAACATTCCTGATATCGCAGGCAATACGATTCTGCATATTTTAATTGAAAATGGCGGTAAAAAAAACCATGAGTTGCTTTCTTTTTTTATCCACCATGGCGCTTCCCTTTATCAAAAGGACGGCAGTGGTGAGACCCCATTAGGTAAAGCATTATACAAAGAGGATTTTATGGCCATGAAAGTTCTACTTGAAAATGGCGCAGACCCTAATGTTGCCGGATCACGGGGATGGTCTTTATTGGATCGGGCTGAAATAAACAAACGTTTTGACATTTTATCACTATTGCGGAAGTATGGCGCGCGCCGCAAACGCTCCTGGTTGGATCGCTACAAGCAAGAGCTCCTGATCGGTCTTGCTTTTCTCGGCATCATACCTTTGTTTACCTTTCTTTTCAGCCTGAACAAGCCAGCGCCTTTAACAAAGAAGCTCGTCTGGTTTTTTATAGCTCCGGTCGGGTTGTTTTTTATTCTTCTTGTTGCGAGAATAAGGGGAGGTTTTTTTTCCGGTGGGGAAGAACTGCTATTTTTTATTTTAGCCATGCCGCCTTTGGCGGCCTTGCTGATGTCTCTTTCGGGGACGCGGATGCTCGCCGACCGCTGTCCGCCCTGGCTGGGGATCCCCTTATCATTTTTAAACGCGGCGGGCTGTATGGGTTTAACACTGGGCATTGTGTTTTTATTTTTACCCGGGACACATGGAGAAGGCGGCATTATACTCGCTTACGATGCATTGTTCGGCGGCGGGGCCGCGGCTATAATAACCCTGATCTTCGCCATTGTCGTTTGGAAAAAGCGCCTGGCTTCCGCGGCGAAGCATGACAAGGCGTGAGGCCTTTCATTACAATATTCGATCTGCTAGGATGATCCGAACATGACCGAATCTATCAGTGAAAAGACCGCACGGCGGATGACGCTGCATGCCCTGCTGCTGGACGGCAAAACCAAAATCAAGCCGGGAAAAGAGGGGATCGCGCAGACTATCGGACACCTGGGCTACGTGCAGATCGACACCATCTCGGTGATCGAGCGCGCACACCACCATGTGTTGTGGACGAGGGTGCCGGGGTACAAGCCTGAGTATCTGCACCAGGCGCATGCCGTCGAGCGGACTTTATTCGAATACTGGGGGCACGCGGCCTCATATTTGCCGATGAGCGATTACAGGTTCTACATCCCCATGATGCGCGGCTTCCTCAATCCATCCGGCTCCTGGTGGAGGAGCTGGGGGGAGAAGTACGGCAATTTTCTCGAGCCGGTGCTCAAGCGCATCCGCGAGGATGGGCCCCTGGCGGCGCGCGATTTCGAAAATCCCTCAAGCCGAAAGGGCAGCACCAATCATCCGCCTATCCTGGCGGATCCGATTGGTCTGTCCCAGAAGGGACCCTGGTGGGACAGCACCAATCATCCGCCTATCCTGGCGGATTCGATTGGTCTGTCCCCGCAGGAGAAGGGCTCCTGGTGGGACTGGAAGCCGGCCAAGGCGGCGCTGGAGATGCTGTTCTGGCGCGGCGAGCTGATGATCGCTAAGCGCAGCGGCTTCGAGCGCATCTACGACCTGACCGAGCGCGTTCTTCCCGAGGGCACCGACATTCGCCCGCCCGAATCCGATGAGTTGGGAAGGTTCATCGTCAGCCGCGCTCTCAACGCCCTCGGCATTGCCAACGAGAAGGAGATCAGGGAGTACATCCGCATCGGCGACAAGGAGATGGTTGGCAAGGCGCTAAAGGAGATGCTCGCGGCCAACGAGATCGTGCGCCTCAACATCACGGGTGACAACGGCATGTTTCACGCGTTTGCAAATGCTCTCGAACAATCGGGCTCTTTCCGCGCTGCGGCGCCGTGCGTCCGTTTGCTCTCTCCTTTCGACAACCTGGTCAGTCCGCGCTCCCTTTTAAAGCAGCGCTTCGGCTTCGATTACGCGCTGGAGTGCTACACGCCGCCAAGCAAAAGAAAACACGGCTACTTTGTCCTGCCCATCCTGTTCGGCGAAAATATCGTCGGCCGCCTCGACCCCAAGGCCGACCGACCGGATAAAACGTTCCGCGTGCGCCGGCTGGCCATCCAGCCCGAATTCTGCGACAACGACGGCCTGATCGCCGGGCTCAACAAAGCCATTGGCGACCTGGCGGCCTTCAACGGCTGTTCCGCGGTTATCCTGGAGGATGTCCGGCCGAAAAAACTTGTTGCCCCGCTGAAGAAGGCGCTGGCGGCCGGGGTTGCAACCGGACTTTAGAGCAGGGGGGCGATCCGGCGCGCCAGTTGTTCCCGGCCGCAGGCATCGGACGGCACCTGGGCCACGAGCTTTCCCGAGCGGTCGATGAGGATGACCGTCGGGACCGAATTGAAGGAGCCGTACTGATAGAAGGTCTCCTCGTCGGCCCAAGCGGAGGTGAAATCCATGCCCTTGGTCAGGGCCAGGCTCTTCTCTTCGGAACCGCTCTTTTTCCAGTCGTCCAGCCGATCCAGGGCCAGCACCACGACCTGCACAGGTTTGCCCGCGAACTGCTTCTGCAGTTCCTGTAGGACGGGCAGGCTGTCGCGGCAGGTCGGACACCAGCCCGCCGAAAATTCCA
>JAPKZL010000182.1 GCA_026393795.1 Candidatus Aminicenantes bacterium
AGAAGTATAAATTGGGATGAATTTTGTAGGGGCGAACCTCTGTGTTCGCCCTTTTAAATACCTTGAATTTTATTTGGAATTTATCAAGGACAGGCCTGGAGACATCGCTTTACATGAACACCATTCGGAACGCAAATTTGCGTTCCCTACCCAAAGCCAAACGCTCCATTCTCTTTTTCTGTTCTCTGTCTTCTGTTCGAAGATAATGCAAGCGAGCAGGGGAAAGTAATAATGAAAGACCTGGCACCAATGCTCTTGCTTTTTCTTGTCAGAATAATCAATAATATCGGATCTTTTTGCCATTTTGACCACAATTTTGTCCAAAATAATGTCCACTTAAATGTCCAGTTATATTGCAATGGATTAGCTATATTTGTGCTGCGTCAAAAATGAAAGTAATAATGAAAGACCTGACACCGATTCTCCTCACCTCCCGATCGAAGGTAGGGGCACGGCGCGCCGTGCCCCTACGCTCGTATGAACCGGGAACTACCAAATCGACTTTAAACTATTTGAACGCTTCCGCGACGGTGCGGGAATTTTTCAATCTTTCAATAAATGCCATCGGCCCTGTTTGTCAAGAAACCGGCTTGTAAAGGACGTATACCTGCTTGGGTTTGCAAATTTTTAATCTTGACAAACTCAGGTCTTTTTTGTTTCCATTTTTTCTAATCCAGCGGAGCTGGATAAGAGCCTAGATAGCAAATTCTATAATTTTTTCCAAAAGGCCAAAAATTATGAATTTGCGATAAGGCTCTAAACTTTTTTCATGGATTCGGCGTCATAGAATAGAAGTCAAAATCGAGAACAAGGAGTTGGGCCATGATCAAGGTGGAAAACCTGAGCAAGCACTACGGCGAAATCCGCGCCGTCGACGACATCGGCTTCGAGATCAACCAGGGGGAGATCCTGGGGCTGCTCGGCCCCAACGGCGCCGGCAAGACGACCTTCATGCGCATCCTGACCTGCTACCTGAATCCCACGGCCGGGACGATCCGGGTCAAGGATTTGAACATCAAGGACCATGCGCTCGAAATCAGGCGCATGATGGGCTACCTGCCGGAGAACGCGCCGCTCTATCCGGACATGCTCGTGTACGACTACCTGCGCTACATCGCCGACATCCGCGGGCTCGACAAGGAAGCGAAGCAACAGCGCATCGACCTGCTGGCCGCGACCTGCTCCATCCAGGAGGTCATGCACCAGCCGATCGGCGAGCTGTCCAAGGGCTACAAGCAGCGGGTCGGGCTGGCCCAGGCCATGATGGGCGATCCCGAAATTCTGGTCCTGGACGAACCCACCTCGGGGCTCGATCCCAACCAGATCATCGAGATCCGTACGATCATCAAGAAGATCGGCAAGGAGAAGACGATCATCCTGTCGACCCACATTCTCAGCGAGGCCGAGGCCACCTGCGACCGGGTGGTGATCATCAACAAGGGCCGGATCGTGGCCGACAGCCCCATCGAGGAGCTGAAGCAATCGCTGGGCAAGGAGTCGCTCATCGCCCTGGCTTTTCGCAACGCCAATCTGGCGGCGGTGCGCGCGGCGCTGGCTCCGATCGCCGGCGTGGTGGCGGTCGAGCCGGGCGAGAGCAACGACGGCACCCTGGCCGTGAACGTGACCTGCAGGACCGGCGAGGACATCCGGCCGCAAATCTACGCGGCCATCAAGAAGCAGGACTGGCAGCTGCTCGAGTTCCACCAGCAGTTCCGGTCGCTGGAAAACATATTCAGGGAACTCACCAAGGAGAACTAAGATGAAAAATATCCGCCACATCCTCGGCAAGGAATTAAAAAGCTATTTCATCGCCCCGATCGCCTACATAGTCATCGCCATTTTCCTGCTCGTCACCGGCTGGTTTTTCTTCTCGACCTTTTTCCTCTACAACCAGGCCAGCCTGCGCAATTTCTTCAGCCTGCTGCCCATCATCTTCTCCTTCATCATCCCGGCCGTGACCATGCGCCTGTTCTCGGAAGAGATGCACGTCGGCTCGTACGAGGTGCTGATGACCCTGCCGCTGACCTTTTGGGAGGTCATTACCGGCAAATTCCTGGCCGCGCTGACGTTCGTCATGATCATGCTGCTGCCGACCCTTTCCTACGCCGTCACCATCGCCCTGCTGGGCAGGCTGGACCTCGGCCCGATCGTCGGCGGCTACATCGGCGCCATTTTCCTCGGCGCCCTGTTCTCGGCCATCGGGCTGCTGGCCTCGGCGCTGACCCGCAACCAGATCATCGCCTTCATCATCGGCATGAGCATCTGCTTCGCCCTGACCCTGATCGACAAGATGCTCTTCTTCCTGCCCGAGTCGCTGCTCGGCGTCTTGGAATACATCGGCGCCGATTTCCATTTCCAGAACATCGCCAAGGGCATCCTCGATTCGCGCGACATCCTCTATTTCGCCAGCGCCAGCTTCATGGCCCTGTACGCCGGCAACCTGGTCATGCAGGGAAAAAAGTGAGAGGCCGACATGACTAAAAAACAAAAGAACGTTTACGGCAGATTCCTGATGGTCCTGGCGGCGGCCGTCCTGCTCAACCTGGTCGGCGCCACCCTGTTCATGCGCTTCGACCTGACCCGCGACCGCCTGTATTCCATTTCCGCCATCAGCAGGAAAGTGGTCTCGACCCTGTCCGAGCCCCTGACCATCCACGTCTTCTTTACCAGGAACCTGCCCGCCCCGCACAACAACACCGAGCGCTACCTGGAGGACCTGCTCAAGGAATACGCCCTCGCCGCCAACCATTTCTTCAATTACCAGTTCCACAACGTCAGCCCCCAGGACGAGGAGGCGGGCAAAACGGTCAACGAGAACCAGGCGCTGGCCGGCGATTACGGCATCTACCCGGTGCAGATCCAGAAAATCGAAAAAGACGAGGTAAAATTCCAGAAGGCGTACATGGGCATGGCCCTGATCCACGGCGACATGGTGGAGCGGATCCCGACCATCACCGGCACCGAAGGGCTGGAATACAAGATCACCACCATGATCCAGAAGATGAACAACAAGATCGGCGCCCTGCTGCGGCTGCCCGAGAAGATCCAGGTCACGCTCTTCCTGTCCTCCTCCCTGAACGTCGTCGCCCCCTACATCAACATCAGCGGCCTGGGCGAAATTCCGGCCAAGGTGGAGACGCTGGTCAGCAAGCTGAACGAAAAGAATTACGGCCAGCTGGCTTTCGCCAGCCACGATCCGACAACGGAAGCGGCGGCCGCGGCCGGGCTGGCCAAGTACAATCTCTTCCAGCTGCAGTGGCAGAAACAGGTGGACCGGCAGGGCAAGGAGATCTCCGCCGGGTCGGGAGTGGCCGGGATCGTGATGCAGACCAGCCGCAAATCGCTGTCGATCCCCCTGATCCGCGTCTTGCGCATCCCCCTGATCGGCGACCAGTACCAGCTGGAATCGATGGAAAACATGGAAAAATATCTCACCGACGGTATCGAGAGCATGCTGGACATCAACGAGAAAATCGCCTACCTGGCCGATTTTGGCACGCCGCCGTTGCAGGCGGGAATGGTTGGCCCCAACCAGCCGCAGGAGCAGGACCTGGCGAACTTCAGCGGCCTGGTCTCGGAGAGCTATTCGCTGCAGCCGGTGAAGCTCAAGGACGAAAAGATCCCCGACAACGTGAACTGCCTGATCATCGCCGGCCCCAAAGAGGAATTTTCCGATTACGCCCTGTTCCAGATCGACCAGTTCCTGATGCAGGGAAAATCCCTGGCCATCTTGCTCGACCCGTTCAACGAGATCGTTCCCCAGCGCGAACAGTCCTACACCAATCCCAACCAGGGGCCGCTTTATATCCCGTTGAACACCGGGCTCGAGAAGCTGCTGGCCCATTACGGCATCCGCAGCAGGAAATCATACCTGCTGGATGAAAACTGCTACCGGCAGCGGCAAGACCCGGCGTACGGCGGCGGCGAACAGCCCATCTATTTCGCGCCGCTGATCGGACCGCCTTACATCAACGAGAGCAGCGATTTCATGAAGAACATCGAACGCCTGATCCTGCTCAAGGCGGCGCCGCTGGAACTCGACGCAGCCAGGGTCAAGGAAGCGGGCCTCAGCGCCCGGATGCTTTTTTCCTCCTCGGCCAAGGCCTGGGAGATGAGCGGCCAGATCAACCTCAACCCCTATTTCATCCAAAAGCCGCAAACGGAAGGGGAGCAGAAAATCTATCCCCTGGCCTATATTTTGTCGGGCCCCTTCCCCAGCTATTTCGCCGGCAAGCCCATCCCGGAAAAACCGCTCGCCGCCGCGGCCGTCGAGCCGGAAGCGGCCAAAGCCGGAGGCAAAACCCCGGCGGCCAAGAAAGACGAAGCCAAGGCAGCCATCGACATGTCGAAGATCAAGGCCGCCGGCAGCTCCATCACCAGGGGCAAGGAAGGGAAGATTTTCCTGATCGGCACCTCGGAGATCCTGAAAAACAACCTGCTGGACCAGGCCGGCGAATCTCCCAACGCCCTGTTCGTGATGAATCTGCTCGATTTCCTGAACAACCGCGAAGAGGTCGCCCTGATGCGCGGTAAGCGCCAGCGGTTGAATCTCATGGGCGAGATCAAGGGCGGCACCAAGACCTTCGTCAAGACCTTCAACATCGTCGGTTTGCCGGTCCTGGTCGTTTTGGCCGGCATCCTGATCTGGATCAGGCGCAAGAACCGGCAGAAGAGAATACAGATGCTCTTCCGCAAATGAACCAGGGCGGGCAAGG
The DNA here is from genome assembly GCA_026393795.1 of Candidatus Aminicenantes bacterium. Taxonomy (NCBI): domain Bacteria; phylum Candidatus Aminicenantota; species Candidatus Aminicenantota bacterium. The sequence goes on from JAPKZL010000182.1 coordinate 4,716, forward strand.
AGGCTTATCATGAAACTCGGCAAACTTAAAAGCGAACCCATCATCCTGGGCATCGCGATCATCGCCATGCTGCTCTACCTGGCGCTGCGCAATCCCGACCGCATGAATTATCAACTCCCGCGCCTGGCGCCCGTCGCCAAGGCCGACATCGGCCGCGTCGACATCGCCCGGGCCGGGCAGGCGATGCGCCTGGAAAGGAAAGACAACGGCTGGTCCATCCAGCCTCAGGGCTTCGCGGCCGACCCGGCCAAGGCCAACGCCATCGTCGACGCCATCGTCAACCTGAACCTGACGGCGCTGGTCTCCGAATCCAAAAATTATTTGCCGTACGGGCTCGATCGGGAAAACGCCATCACGGTCAAGGCCTATGGGAATGAGCGGCTGCTGCGCGAATTCTCGATCGGTAATGTCGCCTCCACCTACAGCCACACCTACGTGAAACTGGACGTCGACCCGCGCGTCTTCCATGCCCGGAACTCCTTCCGCAGCGATTTTGACCAGAAAGTCGACAACCTGCGCGATAAAACCGTGCTGCAGTTTGACAAAAACGAAATTTCGGCCATTGAGATCAGCAGCGCCGGAGAGAAAATTCTTTTCACGAAAAATATCAAGCCGCTCCAGTTCAAGCCCGGCGACAAGCAAGCGGAAAGCCAAGCGCCGCCGTCGGAGGAGGAGTCGTGGCAGACGGTCGACGGCAAGACGGCGAACGGCAGCGAGTTGAACGGCATCCTCGAGCAGGCCAGCCGGCTGATCTGCGAGGGATTCATCGATGGCAAAACCAAGGACGATTTCAAACAACCGCTGTATTCGCTGCGGCTGAAGGGGGGCAAGGATTTCCTGCTGTCCATTTTCGCGAAAACGGAAAAGGAAATCAGTTATGCGGCCCTTTCTTCGGAGAGTCCATATCCGTTTTTACTCAGCGCTTACAAGGTCGAGAACATCATGAAAAAACCGGCGCTCCTGAAAAACGAAAAAACCACGGCTAAATAAATCAAGCCAGTAATTTTATGCTGGTCTGATTTATCTGTTATGTAGCGGGGTTTTTCCGCCTATTTCAAATGAGGGCGCGACTTTTTGTTATTTTGTTTGAATCGTTTATGATTATCATCATTTTTTTGGAACTTTTTTCATTTCTTGGACTTCATCAACATCGGGATTGGGGGAATATTGTATTTTTTGGAAGTCTTGGTAGTTTCAGTTGTTATTATGGCTGGTCATCATTGATACTCAGACGATCGGGATGGGGCGTGAACTATGCTCAGGAAATGTCTCTCTTTGCCCTTATCACATCTCTTATAGTTGTATTTGTAAATTTGATGAGAGCAGTCACATGTGAAAAGAAGTAAAAATGAATGCTTTTGAAGATTCAACGGGTTTTTTTTCGCGGCGGGGCGATTTTATATAAGAACTCCAGGTCTTCGCAATCGCGATGGCGCTTGACGGCTGCCTTGTTTTTAATAAGCTGCTTCAAGCCGATATAATAAATGGGATACTCGTTTTTGCCTATTTTGATCTTTTCGATGATTTTATCTTTCCAGGCCTGGGTAAATGATACGGCCGATATTTGGCTGAGCAAATCTAGCCGGTTGGGGGGAAGCCCGAATTGGATGATCAGATTTTTTGCGGATAGATCTTGCGGTGATTCGATTCCGGGGATATTCCCATGCCAAAAGTCATTCAAGGCATTATATAGACGCTGGGAATTTTCGGGAGCAGGATCGTAAAAAATATCCATGTCGCCGGTAAGTCGGGCGTGGCCGTAGTAAATGACCGCTTCGCCGCCAACGATGACATAACGAACCAGGTAAATAGACAGCAATTCAAGGAATTCCTGCGCGTCCTTTGAAAAATGTGATGCGTTCATCTGCCAGGGTGGGAAGAGCGGATGTCGGGGGCATGCTTGCCGAAAACTCGCTCCTTTAATTCCTTAGCTGCCTGCTGCCGTTGTTCCGGGGTCAGTGAAATTTGTTGCAGGATATCCCACTGCTTGGCAGCGGAAAAACTCATCGCTTTGTTGAATGAACGATCGGTTTGGAGGGAAGAGCAAACACTTTTTAGTTGTTTCCCCTCCACTTTTTTTGAAGGGCTTTGCTTTTTTTTCATTAAATAATTATAGCTCCTTGCGGACAAATATTCAACCCGGGTTTTGCTTATTTTTCGGCTGTTTGCTATAATTAATCCATAAAGAAAATAATCCACATCAACATTTTAGAAGGTGTGGAGACGCTGGACTTTGAATACTGGAGGAAGGTAACACCAGAAGAGAGGTTGGATGCACTCCAACATCTGCGGGAGATGGTTTTAGGTCTAAAAAGTGAAAAAGAGAGAAGAATAAAAAAAGTTATCAAGATTATTAAATTGGAAAAATATAGTAGCTAAGTGATTCTGGATTCGGTTATTGTCTTAGACGTCATTGTATGATAAAAATAAGCCATGAAAGTGCAATTGACGCCCGCGGCGCTGCAGGAAATCGCCGTTCTGCGCTCAAGCGGCTACAAGGGGGCGGGATTCTTGCTGGGCAGCGCCATGGGACGTTTCATCATCATCGACCAGCTCCTGCCGTTCGATTTCGACCGCGCCAGCGGCGATGAGATCTACCGCTCCGTTTGCGCGAATTACCAGCAGCGGCTGCAGGGGGTGTTCTTTTGCCGGCGCCGGCCCTTTGTCCTCGATCGCTTTTTGCAGGACCTGGTCATGGTGATCGACGGCAAGCAGATCGAAATCCGGCGCTGTGAATTTTCCGCGGCGAAGCGGAAAAGCGTCCTGGTGCCGCTGTTGGAGGACAAGGAGGAAAAATGGGAAAATTGAGCCGGCAGGAACAGCAGGAGCTTCTTGCCCTGGCCCGCAGCACCATCAAAAAACACCTGGCTTCGGGCAAGGCGGAATATCCTCCCGTTAGCAATCCCGTTTTCAATGAAAAACGGGGGGTGTTCGTCACCCTGCACCACCGCGGCGACCTGCGCGGCTGCATCGGCTATCCGCTGCCCTACAAGCCCCTCTGGGAAGCCGTGATCGACAATGCCATCGCCGCTGCCAGCCAGGATCCCCGCTTTCCGGCGGTCATGGTGGCGGAGCTGCCCGAACTCGACATCGAGATTTCCGTCCTGACCGTCCCGCAACCGGTCGCCGGTCACGAACAGGTGAAGGTCGGCCGCGACGGCATCATCATCAGCAAGGGCTTTCAGCGCGGCCTGCTGCTCCCACAGGTGCCTCTGGAGCAGGGCTGGGACCTCGAGCAGTACATTTCCTACGGCTGCCTCAAGGCCGGGCTGGACCGGGACGAGTGGAAGCGCGGGGTGAAAATAGAGACCTTTCAAGCCCAGGTCTTCGGCGAAAAAGAGGTGGCTGAAACGCCATGAACCGCAGCCGCTGCCTCGAGATCCAAAGCCGGCAGGAGATCGAGTTCATCGACATCACGGCGGCGCTGCGCGAGTTCGTGCGCGCCAGCAAATGCCGGGAGGGGGTGCTCCTGGTTTTCGCTCCGCACACCACGGCCGGGGTGACCATCAATGAGAACGCCGACCCGGACGTCCGTCACGATATCGGGGAATTTTTCAAGCGCCGCCTCCCGCAGCAGGATTATTTCCGGCACGGCGAAGGCAATTCGCCGGCGCATATCCTGTCCAGCCTGGTATCGGCTTCCGAGACCCTGATCATCGAAAACGGCGAACCGCTCCTGGGCACCTGGCAGGGTGTTTTCTTCTGCGAGTTCGACGGCCCGCGCCAGCGCCGGGTCCATTTGAAGATAGTCCCCGGTTGAGCCATGGCTGCCGAAAGCGGTGAAGACAGGCGCGGGATCTCTTCCCGGCTCCGCTTCCTTCTGTTTTTCTTTTTGATCCTTGCCGCGATTTCAGCGCTGCTCCACGTGGAGAAGTTTCGCCGCCTGCAGGACATCGACCGGGGCAGGGAGAAGCTTGCCGCGCTGGTGCGTGCCCGGCCGGTAGAGCACACCATGGCGCGGCGCGCCCGCTTCTACCGTGTCCAGTACTGCCTGGGCTATCCCGAAGCCGCCTCCCTGGCCGTCGCCGACCTCTCCCGCCGCTTGTGCGTTGTTTTCGGTCCGGCACGGATCATCGGCCTGCAGATCGATCCTAGCTTGCGCGATCTCCGCTTCGAATTGGTCATCGGTATCCAGGAAGAGCCGGGCCTCCCCGGGGCCGGGAAGGCGCTGGAAACATTTGCCGGCCTCTACATGGAACTTGGCGATTTTGCCGATCTCTCCGACCTGTCTTTTATAAAAAATGATCCGACTGACGGCGGTCTGAATGTCTTCACCGTCACCGGCCAAGCGGAGCTGCCATGAGGCCGGGAAAACTGGCGGCCGCGCTGTTTCGCCTCCTGATCGGGCTGGCTATGATATTGGCTTTTGTTGTCCTGGACTGGTATCCGTTGGTCAGGGAACTTGGCGGCCTGCGCCGCGAGCAAAAAGACCTGAAGCGGAAAACAACGGAATACAACGCCCTGTCGGCCCGCTTCGCCTTTCCCGATGCCCGGGAGCAAGCGCTGCTTGCCGGCAGCGACAGCAACTTGCTGCGGGCGCTGCCGCAGATTGAGCGGGACGAGGCCTGGGAGACGATGGTTCAATCCGCGTTGCTCGAGGGGGCCGCTAGGGAAGGCATCCCCGACGTCAGGGTCTGGGTCACATCCCAAGCGTCGGCCGCCGAGCCGAAGACTGGCGGCCAGCCGCTGTCTGCTCCGCTTTTCGACTGGATCTTTCGCCGCCAAGCCGCGCCACTGGCCGACGGGTTCGCGCTTGCCGCCAACCCCGGCCGCTTCCGCTGGTATGGGATCTTCAGCGGCTTGGAGTCGGGCCGCGGGCGACTGGCCAGCCGCCCACTGGCCGTGGCCGTCATGGCGCCGCTGGCGAAGCTGCTGAATTTCATCCAGCGCACATTTCGGGGCGCCGGTCGATTGGAGATCGTCCGCCTGCGCCTGGAGCCCAGCCTTCCCTTTTCCCGCGCCTGGCTAACCTGCCGCGGCAGCTATCTGAGCAACGGTCCTTCCCGCTGGCTTCTTCCGCAAGGGGCCGGGAGCGACGACGGCTTGCTGGTCGATCCCGATTCGCCCCTGCTGGGACAGCGGGTTGTCTCCGGGCGCTGAGCCGACGCTTGGATTCACTCCTCCCTGGCCACGCTGTCGCGCAAGTCGAAGAGAAGCCAGTTCCTCTGCTTGATCGCCTTCCTCTCCCTGGCGACCAGGGCAAGGAATTTCTTGATGCCCCGCGCTTCGTTGCCGTTGCCGTGAATGAGGATAATGCTGCCGGGCCGTGACGCCTGCCTCTTGGCCAGCCAAGCGTCGCTGCCGACCGGGATCAGTCCATAGGCGAGGACGCGCTCGCATTCGCCCTGGCTGGAGACAAGGCCCGGGAAGCGGAAAAACACGGAGGGGGTCAGGCCGCTCTCGATCATCTTCTTCTCGGTCAACAGGATTTCTCTGTCCAGGTTGACCCCTTTTTCCAGCAGGAAATTTTGCCGCAGCGGCAGCCGCGGATCGTACTGGTGATGGTAGGAATGGTTGATCCAATCGACCGTGATGGCACCGGATCGCACCAGGCCCTGCAACCAGCGCAAATCTTCACCGTGAGACTCCAGCCACAAGCCGGATACGGCGATGGCCAGCGGCACCGGCTTTTCGATCTTGGCGAAAGCGGCGACGATGTCCAGGAACAGGGTGCGTTCCAGCCGCCGGCGCGTGGGACAAAGGTCGATGGTCAGGCAGACACCCCGCTCATTGGGCAGCGCATGGGTAATGCCGGCATCCTGGAGCGCCCGGGTGTTGTGCGCCGCGTCGCCCATGGCCTTGAAGTAAGGCGTGTCGGCGAAGGCGCCTCGCAATTCCGTCAGGGAGCTTCCGGCCAGGCTGGGAGCGCTCGAAAGGGTGATCGCCGTGGCCATGGTCACCGGGTTGACCCGCAGTTGATACCAGCGGCCGTTGCGGCGGAATTGACGGATGCTGATCGCCATGGCCATGCCGTTCTTACCGGGGACGGGGGCAAAAAACGGCCGATAATCGTCGATGGCCTGCAAGGCCGAGCACAGAAGGCACGCCCCGAGCGGGAGCAGCCATATCTTTTTCCTGACCTTCATTTTCCTCCGCTTGCCTTACAAAGTCCAGGGTGACTCCGCCGGCGCCGTTATTTTAAAATAAATCCCCTGCCGGTGCAACGTCAGGGATGACCCTCGGCTTTGACCAGGCTCTGTCCTGTCCGGGCTGGACGAAATCGCGGCTTGTGATAAAATACACCCATGCGCGTCGTAGTGCAAAGGGTTTCGCAGGCCAGCGTTGAAATTGAGGGGCTCGTCGCCGGCCGCATCGGCACGGGGCTGCTGCTGCTGATCGGCATTGAGAAGGGGGATGGCGAAAGGGAAATCGCTTTCATGGCCGAAAAAATCCTCAACCTGCGGATCTTCGCCGATGCCGCCGCCAGGATGAACCTGAGCGTCCGGGACGTCAAAGGCGAAATCCTCTCCGTCTCGCAGTTCACCATGGCCGCGCGCGGCAAAAAAGGGCGGCGGCCCGATTTTTCAGGCGCCGAAGAACCCGGTCGGGCCGAGGAGCTGTACGACCGCTTCAACGGGTTGCTGGCCGCGGCCGTGCCGCTGGCCACCGGAAAATTCGGCGCCATGATGGACGTTCACTCGGTCAACCACGGCCCGGTGACCATCATACTTGAGAAAACCAAGGACGAGCTTGGTTGACGGTTTACGGTGGACGGTATACGGGAAAAAAGAGACCACGAGAGGACAAAAATTCCAAATCACAAATTCCAAATCCCAAATAAATTCCAAGCTCCAAATTCCAATTCGCAATACTAAGATCCTCCCAGTGCCTTTACCCTGTTTGGATCATTGGATATTGGAATTTGTTTGTGTTTTGGTGCTTGGTGCTTGGAATTTTATTCTTGCCGGACGCCATACGCCGTAACCGTCAACCGAGTTCAATTCATGGCTGACACCGTCCAAAAGGCGGGCCCCCCCCATGTAGCGGGGGGGGAGTTTTTTTTGGTGGGAGTTATGGTTATATTAAGGGGGGAGAGATGGAAAGGCTAATTAATTTTTGCATGGTC
>JAPKZL010000183.1 GCA_026393795.1 Candidatus Aminicenantes bacterium
ATGAATGTAGCACAAATAAAAAAATACGCCAAAGAAAAGGGGGTCGATCCCGCTCGGATGAAAAAAGCCGAATTGATACGGGCCATCCAAGCAGCCGAAAAAAACCCGACATGCTACGGTAGCGACAGGAAATTTAATTGCCCGGAAACCAATTGCCTTTGGGAGAAAGACTGCAAAAAAGAAATGTGATTGCTCCCAGCATTTTTTTTACCTGCTGTAAAAATTAGCTCAGGCAAAAAATGTTGACATTGTTGCCAATGTCGGATATCATTAAATTTTAACTTAAACAATATAAAGAGGAGCAGATGAAAAAGAAGATCAGCTTGCGGGTCATCCGCCGGATCTCGTTCTACTATGAAGCCCTGCTGAAGTTGAACCTCCCCGAGAACGCTTATGTGTCCTCGAAAAAGCTGGAGGAGGTCACCGGCGTGTCCTGCAACCAGGTGCGGCAGGATTTTTTCTACCTGGGAATTTCCATCGGCAAGCAGAAAAAAGGCTACCAGGTCCATAAATTGTTCCAGGAATTGAAGAAAATACTCTCCGTCGACCACGTGACCAAGGTGATCATCGTCGGCGCCGGCCGCATCGGCCAGGCCCTGTCCAATTACAAGTTGTTCAATGACCGCAACATCACGGTCACGGCCCTGTTCGACATCAAGGAGGGGCTGGTCGGCACTGAAATAGGCAAACCCGGCCGCAAAAAGCCGGTGCTGCATGTCGATCAGCTGGACACCTACCTGCAGGAAAATCCCGACATCAAGATCGCCCTGCTGACCGTACCGGAGGAGGCCGCCCAGGAAACCATGGACAAGCTCATCGGCCACGGCATCAAGGGCATCGTCAACTTCGCCCCCAAGATCCTGAGAGTGTCGAAGGAATTCCACGATGTCCAGGTGAACAACGATTGCATCGGCACCTCGCTCTATCAGATCGTTTACCAGCTCTATCACAAAAAATAGGCCGGCAGAGAACATGGGGGCGCAAGCGACGGCAACAACGGGCAGGCGATGAACCCCCACGAATTGATTTTTCTGCTGCTGCTCTTTTCCCTGCTGGTCCTGTTCAGCGCTTTTTTTTCATCGGCCGAAACGGCGCTGTTGACGGTCAGCCGGATCAAGCTGGCCCATCGCGCCAAGAAAAAAGACAAAAAAGCCCTGCGGCTGGCCCGCATCCTGGAAAAACCGGATGAATTTCTTTCAACCATCCTGATCGGCAACAACCTGGTCAATGTCGCCGCGGCGGCCATCGCCACCTACCTCTTCACCCAGTTCTTTAAAATCAGCCAAAGCGCCCAGCTCCTCGGCGCCACCATCTTCACCACCCTGGTTTTGCTGGCATTCGGCGAAGTCACGCCCAAGTCGTACGGTTACCGCCACGCCGAAAAATTATCCTATCTCTACATTCTCCCGATCCGCTTCTTCAACCTGCTCTTTTTCCCGCTGGTCAAGGGCCTGACGTTGCTAGTGAATTCCATTTTCAACCGCAGCCAACAAAAGTCCTGGGCCAAGAAGGAGCTGAGCCTGGAGGAGATCAAGCATTTCCTGGCCAACGAAACTCAGCTGTTCAAGTACAACCCGGAAACCCTCACCATGCTCATCGAGATCATCGACATCTCGCAGAAGGACATCAAGGCCATCATGACCCCGCGCACCGGCATCGCCGCCCTCAAGGAAAACAGCGGCAGCCGGGAGTTGAAAAAGCTCATCCTGGAAAAAAAGTTTTCCAAGATCCCGATCTACAAGGGCAACCTGGACCACATCTCCGGCATCATCGATGCCCATGCGCTGCTGCCAATCATGCTGAACGAGGATTTCAAAAACCTGGATTTAAAGAAGATCGCCGCCAAGCCGATCTTCGTGTCCGAGTACTCGTCGCTCAACTACATCCTGAAGGAATTCAAAAAGCAGCAGCTGAACCTGGCGGTGGTTCTGGACGAATACGGGTCGACCATCGGCATCATCACCTTGAGCGACATCCTGAGCGGCATCCTGGGCGACATCGCCCTGGGCAGCCGGAACATCAAGAAGCTGAACCGCAACGTCTTCCAGTTCAAGGGCAGCACGCCGGTGGCGGAGATCAATTCGCGGCTGGGGATTGACTTGCCCGAAAAGAAGGACTATACGACCATTTCCGGCTTGTTCATCTATTATTTCGGCAAAATGCCCCAGGAGAACGCCCGGGTTAAAATCAAGCAAAACTTGCTGATCGCCAAGAAAATGGGAAAGAGAAAGATCGAAGACATCCTGCTCATCCGCCATGAAGACCCTAGCGCTCAATAGAAAAGCCTTCCACGATTACGAGATCATCGAGAAATTCGAGGCCGGCATCGCCCTGGTGGGCACCGAGGTCAAATCGATCCGCGCCGGACAGGTTTCCCTGAAGGACTCCTTCGTCGAGATCCACGGCCTGGAGGCATTCCTGCTCCGCTGTCACATCACCCCCTACCTAAATGCCAGTTTTTTCAACCACGAACCCGAACGGAAGCGCAAGCTGCTGCTCAACAAAAGGGAAATCCACCGCCTGGACCAGAAGGTCAAGGAACGCGGCTTCAGCATCGTGCCGCTGCAGCTCCTGCTCACCCCCAAGGGGCTGGTCAAGATCGAGATCGCCCTGGCGCGCGGCAAACGGGCCTACGAAAAAAAGCAAAAGCTCAAGGAACGCGACATCAAGCGGGAAATGGACCGCGATGTGCAGCGCTTCCGGAACAAAAAATGAAGCCGGGCTTTTCGCGCGCCATGACGGTTGACTTGCTTTTTTTTTATTTTTTGATTATTATTTTAGAATGAAACGCTTTGCTGATCCGGCCCCAGGGCCGAGGTACCCACAAAGACGAGGCATGAACGTATGTCGCAAATAAACCTGAACCAAATATTGAGCTTTGCCGCCCAGAAAGAGGTTTCCGACATTCACTTCCAGGTCGGCATCCCGCCCATGGTCCGGCACCTGGGACAGCTTTACCTGCTCAAGTACCCGGTGCTGACCGAGGCCGACACCCTCTATATCGGGCGGACGCTGGCCAAGTACGAGGATGAGGAGAAGTTCAAGAAGGAGGTCCGGGACTACGACGGCTCCTTTTCCGTGGCCGAAGTGGCCCGCTTCCGGGTGAACGTCTTCCGCCAGAACAACCGCTACGCCGCCGTGCTCAGGCTGATACCGCTCAAGTCGCGCACCTTCGCCGAGCTGAACCTGCCCAAGGTGCTCGAACAAATCTCGGACATCCACCGCGGCCTGATCCTGATCACCGGCGCCACCGGCAACGGCAAATCGACCACCCTGGCCACGATCATCAACTACATCAACCAGAAGCGCCGCGCCCATATCGTCACCATCGAGGACCCCATCGAGTTCATCTTCGAAAAGAACCAATCGATCATCTCGCAGCGCGAGATCGGCCCCGACACCGAATCGTTCGCCACGGCGCTGCGGGCGGCGCTGCGCCAGGACCCGGACATCATCATGGTCGGCGAGCTCCGCGACCAGCAGACGGTGGACACCTGCATGAAGGCGGCCGAGACCGGCCACCTGATCATGGCCTCCATCCACACCCCCGACATCATGCATTCCATCAACCGCATCCTGAGCTACTTCCCCTCCGAGGAGCAGTCCTCGGCCCGGCAGCGGCTGGCCGACAATCTCATGGCCATCGTCTCGCAGCAGCTGCTGCCCAACCTGGAAAAAACCGGGCTCATCCCGGCCTGTGAAATCATGCTGGTCAACAAGACCATCAAGATGTGCCTGAAGAACCCCGAGAAGGCCGATGAAATACTCAAGCACGTGGCCAAGAACAGGGACATGGGCATGCAGACGTTCGACCAGCACCTGATCGAGCTGGTGAAAGGCCGCAAGGTGTCCCTGGAAGACGCCATGGTGGCCTCGGAACAGTCCGATCAAATCCAGCGCGATTTGACGTTAGAGCCCTAGGATGGAATAAGTAGGGGAGGGTTTAAAACCCTCCCCTACATAAATATCATCAAGAATTCTTTTTCTCGCGGCCGAAAAAGAGGATCACCCAGGCGGGGATTAGCATCAGCAGGTCGCGGAAAACAAGCAGGTAAATATTTTCGCCTTCGCCCAGTTTGGTCGAAAAACAGCCGCAGCTTATTTTCAAGCCGCGCAGGGCGCTGAGCCCCAGGGCGGAGATGAACAGCAGCAGCAGAGCCGTGAGCAGCATGGCGGCGCTGCGCACGCAAATCCCCGAAACCAGGCAAATGCCGGCGAACAATTCGACCCAGGGCAGGATCAGCGCCGGCAGGGTCAGCAGCGACACGGGCAACAGCTTGTAGCTCTCGATGGCCCGGGTGAACTGCATCGGCTGGGCGATCTTGTCCAGGCTGGCGTAAATGAACAGCCCGCCCAGGATCAAGCGGGCCACGACCTGGAACGGCGGCGAAGCCAGCGATTGTTTGAGCTTATCTGGCAAATGCATTTCCCCTCCGTTGCCAATCCCCGACCCCGCCCTGGTAGATCAGGAGGTCTTTGAATCCCCGATCATAGAGCCTCGCGGCCAGGTCGGCGGCATCGGGGCATTTCGGGCCGCCGCAATAGACGATGAGCAGCCGGGCCGAGCGCAGCCGCTGGGCCAGCGGCGGCAGGGCCTCGGCGAACATGGCGACCGGCAGGTTGACGGCTCCGGGGATGAAGCCCAGGCTGTATAGCTCGGGAGGCCGGGCATCGAGCAGAACGACGCTCGGATCGCCGATCATCTGCCTGACCAGCTCGGCGTCGGCTTCGCCGACCTGGACCGGCAGCACGGAGTGGATCGCCTTCCCGCGCACCTTGAACAGGAACAGCGGCGTTTTGGAAAAATAATTGCGCCCCAAGCCGAAAATCACGCTGGCCAGCAGGATGAAGCCAATTTCAAGCAGATTTTTTTTGCGCACGATCATCCCTGGGCAATCAGAAGCAGCAAAATTATAGAGAACACTTTTTCAATCGGAAAAAACGCACTCCGCAGTTTGATCCTGCGGAGTGCCTTTCTTCGGGTTAAGACGCCCTTGTTTACTTGATGGCGGCGAGTAGTTTTTCGATCGTTTTCAGGGCTTCTTTCTCGTTGACGTTGTACCCGCAATACGCATAGACCATATCCGAGGCAGCCGCATAGCAGTCGGTCCCGTTGCAATCGAATTGCTCATCACCATCGACCACGTAATAGCAGTCGGTTTCAGTGCAGCACGCTTCAAACGTGTGGCCCGTGCACAGTTGCGTTGCCCCCGAGCACTCGGCCTTCTTCTTGCAGCCCGTATTGATCACGAACAAACACGCGAGAAGAATGACACCGAATAAAAACGGTTTAGCTATTTTTTTCATTATAAGCCTCCTTAGGGTTAGCATTATAGGGGATAGCAAAATCAAATGTCAACCGTTTCAATTCATTTTTTTGAGTTTTTTTTGATTATGGCTGCCATCGGGAAATGAATGGATGAGAACTACCAGCGAGTCGTTCACTAAACGCGGATATTTTAAAACCGCGAAAGATCCAGCGAGCGGTACTGCAGCGCTTCCTGGATATGCCGGGGGGCGACCGTTTCCGCCTTTTCCAGGTCGGCGATGGTCCGGGCCACCTTCAGCACCTTGAAATAGCCGCGGGCGCTCAGGTCGAATTTTTCCACGGCCATCTGCAGCAGCCGGTTCCCTTCCCCGTCCAGGGGGCAAAATTTCTTGATCTCCTGGTTTTTCATCTGGCCGTTGGCGAACAGTTTCCTTTTCAACGGCTGGAAGCGGCACAGCTGGATGTCGCGGGCCGCCAGCACCCGCTTCCTGATGGCGCCGGAACTCTCGGCCGCAACCGTCGAGGTGATCTCTTCCAGCTTGACCTTCTTCAGTTCGAGCTGCAGGTCGATGCGGTCGAGCAGGGGCTTGGACAGTTTGGCGTAGGTGTGCCGTTTCTGCGCCAGGCTGCCGGCGTAATAGCCGCTGTCCCCCACCCCGATCGAATCCTGGCTGGGGTTCATGGCCGCGATCAGCATGAACCGGGCCGGGAAGGTCGAGGAGGTCAGCGACCGCGAAACTGTGATCTGGCCATCCTCAAGCGGCTGGCGCAGGACCTCCAGGGCCGATTTTTTGAAATAGGGGAGCTCATCGAGGAAGAGCACCCCGTTGTGGGCCAGCGAGATCTCGCCCGGTAGCGGATACTTGCCGCCGCCGCTGATGCCGACATCGGAGATGGTGTGGTGCGGCGAGCGAAAGGGACGCTGGCACACCAGGCCGCCCTTTTCGCCCAGCAGCCCGGCGGCGCTGTAGGTCAGCGACGTTTCCAGCACCTCATCATCGCTCATGTCGGGCAAAATGGACGGCAGGGCCTTGGCGATCATCGATTTTCCCGATCCCGGCGGCCCGATCATCAGCACGTTGTGAAAACCGGCGGCGGCGATTTCCATCGCCCGCTTGGCCAGGTACTGGCCCTTGATCTCGGCGAAGTCGTTCTCGTACTCCCGCTCGCGGCGTTCCCCGGCCCCGCCGGCGAAAGGGACGAATTGGTCCGGGTGTTGGATCAGATCGATGACCGCGGCCAGGTTTTTCAGCGGATAGACCTCGATGCCGTTGACGAAGGCGGCCTCGTGGCGGTTGGCAAACGGGATGACAATGCCGCGAAAACCGTTCTGGCGGGCGAACAGCGAGATGTTCAAGACCCCCTTGACCGGGTTCAGCTCGCCGTTGAGGTTCAACTCGCCGTAGAAGAGAAGATCGGCGAAGGCCGGGCTCTCCAGGTGGTAGCGGTTCTTGATAATGCCCACGGCCATGGGCAGGTCCAGGGCCGACCCCTCCTTGCGCACGTCGGCCGGCGACAGGTTGATGACGATCTTGGTGGCCTGGGGATAATCGAAATTGGACTGGCTGACCGCCAGCTTCAAGCGCTCGCGGCTTTCCTTGACCGCGTTGTCGGGCAGGCCGACGATGACGATGCCGGGAATTCCGCGCGAGAAACCGACCTCCACCTCAGTGGCCAAAACGTCCAGGCCATTGAGCACCGCGGAATTGATGCGGCTGATCATCAGCCGCCGTAGGGGATGATCAGGCTCATGCCCGGCCGGATGAGGTTGGATTTCAAACCGTTGGCCCTCTTGATGGCGCCGACCGAGGCGCGGTGGCGGAGGGAGATGGAGTAGAGGCTGTCGCCGGAGCGCACCCGGTAAAAATTGTACTTGGGGACCTTGTCGGGCGGGATTCTTTCCAGTCCGGCCAGCAGCGCTTCATCGGCGCCGGCGGGAATGCGCAACCGGTACTCGGCCAGGTTGCTCGGGGTGATGTCCCGCAGCAGCTCCGGGTTGAGGCGCTTCAGCTCGGCGTCGGGCATGTTCAGCAGGGCGGCGATGCGGTTCAGGCTGGCCGGCGAAGGGACGGTGATCGTCTTGCTGTTGCCCAGGACACTGTCAACCGGAGCGGTCGAGAAGCCGTATTCCTGGGGCGAACGGGCGATGATCAGGGAAGCCAGAAAGGCCGGTACGTAGTTCCGGGTTTCGCGGCGAATATGGCGCGACTGGTTGATCTCGAAAAAATCGGAGGTGCGTAAGACCCGCATCGCCTTGTTGAGGCGGCGCGGGCCGCCGTTGTAGCAAGCCAGGACGATGTACCAGTCGTCGTACTCTTCGTACAGGCGCTTCATGAAACGGGCGGCGGCGTCGGCCGCTTTGAAGGGATCGAGCCTTTCATCGACCTGCCAGTCGACGCGCAAGCCGGAGAGCCTGGCCGTGGCCGCCATGAACTGCCAGGCGCCCTTGGCCCTGGCCCGCGAACTGGCGTCGACCCTGAATCCGCTTTCAATGATCGGCAGATAGGCCAAATCCACGGGGATCTCGTTTTTGCGGAAAATTTCCTTGAATGGTTCGATGAATTCCTGCGACCGGTCCAGGGCCCGCTGGATGCCCTCATGGCGGATGGTCTGGAAAGCCTTGATAAAGGAGACCACCTGGGGATTAACGATCACCGGGATGCTGTAGCTGACTACCGTTGTTTCGCTCACCTTCTGCTGCAGGTCTTGAACATCCTTCTGTGAGGGCGAAAACAGCGGCGTGGAGATGACCTGATCGAGGAATGCCTCCTGCTGCTCGCTCTCCGGCCCGCCCTTGTCCTTCAAATAATTCAGCTCGATGGCCGCGATTTTTTCGATGTAGCCGTTCAGCGCATTCCGGGCATCGCTGCCGGGCTCGCCGGCGGCGGTGCTGTCCATCAGCAGGTCCAGCGTCCGATCGAAGTACGAGCGCGCCCCGGCCATGTCCCCTTTTTCCAGGCAGGTCTTGCCCTGCTGAAAGCAGCTTTCGGCCCGGGCCAAGGGCGCCGTCGGCAGGCTGGCGTCGATGGCGGGCTTGGGCATGCTGCGGGCGGTTTGGCAGGCCAGCAAAAGCGACATCAGGGCCAATCCGGGGCAGAGTTTAGCTTTTGACATCAAGTATGATATTCACTTTTTTGGTTTCAGGATTCAATTCGACGGCGAATGAGTGCAGCACGCGCCCGTCATTGCCCTTGATATCCACGGTCAGCCGGCCGTCGGCGCCGCTGATCCTTTCAATCTTGGTCACCCGGGTCGGGTCTTCGAACGCGTTCAGCACCGAGCCGATGGACTTTTCTTTCGGCTTGTCCGCGAAAGCCTTTTCCATCTGGGTTTCGGCGCCCTCGCGCACGGCCGCGATCACCTGGGCTTCATGGTGTCGCGCCGCCGTCTGCACCGTCTCGATGGCCGGCATCGCCTCCATGCTTATTTTTTTCACCGGCAGGTCTTCCATCCTCATGATCCGGTGGCTCGAGTCGACATCGAAATTGACGGCCATTTTCTGCGCCGAAACGGTGGCGTGCTCGAGCGCTTCCTTGATCTTGACCAGGGTCAGCGAGGAAATGTCCCGCAGGGTTTCGATGACCCCGCGGCCGTTGCTGGCCACCGCCTCGAAGTAAGGCCGGTGCAAATAGTTCAAATCGCCGTTCAATTTTTCCACCGGCATGACATTTTTCAGATCGCGCTTGTTGTACTGGAAAACCAGCGGGATATCCTCAAGGTTCTGATTATGAAAATTCAGGTTGTTTTTAAGGTTCTCGAAGCTCTCCAGGTTGGCCTGATCCATCAATTCCTGGGAATCGGCCACGAAGACGATGCCGTCGGCGCCCTTCAATACCAGCCGGCGCGTCGAGTCATAAAATACCTGCCCCGGGACGGTGTACAATTGGAATTTCGTCTGGTAGCCCTTGAGCAGGCCGACGTTGATCGGCAGCAGGTCGAAGAACAGGGTGCGTTCGATCTCCGTTTCCATGGATACCAGTTCGCCGCGGGCGCGCGGATTGGTCACGGAAAAAATGTACTGCAGGTTGGTGGTCTTGCCGCCCAAACCGGTTCCGTAATAGACAATTTTCGCGGTCACCTGCTTGGACGTGTGGTTGATCAGCATTTTCCCTACCCAGTTCTATTTTCGCACTTTCCGCCTTGAAAGTCAATCATCCCTCAAGGGGACGCCACCCTTCGGGATGGCAGCCGTCCGGAAAGCGGTTAAACAGAAAAAGGCGGAGCCTTAACCCAGCAGAGCTATCTAAGGCTCTAAAAGTCGAAGCCGATCCAGAAATTGATGCCGTTGTACGTCGTATTCTGAAAATCGGTCTTATACACCCATTCCACATGGAGCGGGTAGCCGAAGAGGAAGAACTCGATGCCGTACCCCAGCGAGGCCAGGGAGTCCTGCAGCTTCCCGTCCTTGGAAAAAACGAACGGCTGGTCGTTGAACCACACGCCGCCCAAGTCGAAGAAGAAAACGCCGCGGACGGGACCGATGATGCCGATGGGGGTCAGCGCCGCCATGACCAGCGGAAAACGGAACTCGGCGTTGAAGAAGAAGCCCTTGTTGCCGATCAGGCTGCGGAAATCGGCCGCGCGCAGCGTATTGTTGCCGCCGCTCCAGAATAGCAGCGGGTTCGTTCCGCCCGAATAAAAACCGCTCAGGCGGAAAGCAAGCAGCGACTGGTTGTCGATGCGCAGGTACTTGCGGAAGTCGCCTTCCAGAATAAAGGCGTCCAGCGAATCGGAGAAGAGGCTGATGTACTTGCTGACGCTGAACTTGAAGGTGTGGCCCATGTTCGGCCCGTAATTGGCGAAGCGCGTGGTTTCCGAGACCAGCGCCACTTCCAGCGGCATGGCCATGCCGTTGAAGAACTGGCCGTAGGGAAGCTTGTAGCCGTAGTAGAACAGGTCCGAATCCTCGGTCTGGTGAAAGACCGACAGGTACAGCTCGGCTCGGGTGGAACGGCTGAACGGGTAGATGAACCCCAGCTGTCCGCCGATGCGGCTGCGCAGCGAAAAATAATTCGTGTAGTTGTATGAAAGATAGTAGCCTTCGCCCTCGGAAAAGAGGTGGGCGTAGTACTGCAGCCGCCGCTGCTGGTTGAGATAAGTAAAGTGATAGGAGCGGTAGCCGTAGAAGGATGACAGGTAAAAGACAAAATTCTGGTCGCCCAGCAGGTCGGTCACGCCCAGGTACGAGGCGCCGAAGAAACCGCCGCTGGTATCCACGGCCACCAGGATCGGCGGCAGGCTGGTGATGATCAACTTTTCGAACGGCTTGTATTTTTTGGGGGCCAGGGTGAAAGTCAGCGGCGGTTCGGCGGCCGCCACCACCGGAGCGGCGCTGATGGCGGAGAACTGCGCCGGGCGCTTTTCCAGGAACGTGCCGGCATCCTTCTTGAAGAGCAGAAAGCTCCCCTTGTGGTAGGAAGAGATGACCAGCTGACCTTTTTCATGGGGAATTTCCACCGGGAAAAAATTGCCGCTGCGCACGTCGGTATAGCGGTAGAAAATCTTGTTCTCCAGGTCCAGCGAACAGATGTTGAAGGCGCCGCGTTCGTCGGAGCTGTAATAGACCGTTTTGCCGTCCAGGGCGAAAGCGGGGGCGACATCGTTGTAGGCGCCGTCGGTCAGGCGCATGGCCAGGTCGGGGTTGGCCGCCGCCGCCAGGTACAGTTTTTCAAACTCTCCGTCGCTGGCCGAATAAACGACCTTTTCGCCGTCGGCCGAGATGTCGACCGCTTTCACGTAGAGGCGGCCGTTGGTCAATTTCCTGATCCGGCCGGAACGCAGATCGAGCGAGAAAATGAACGACTGCAGACCTTCGATGCCGGCGAAGTACAGCTGATTGCCGTCGGGGTGGAAAACCGGGGAGGTC
>JAPKZL010000184.1 GCA_026393795.1 Candidatus Aminicenantes bacterium
AGCCGATCAACCCTTGCCCTATAATCTTCATACTCCTTGCCGAAGGCCCTCGTGAGCTGCTGCTCCTCCTTGCCGATAAATATCGTGACACCAACATACAAAAAGACCGAGGCAACAAGATAAACCCAAGTCAGCGTCATCAGCGCGACACCGGGAAGGATAAAGAAGGTTACGCTGGAGTAGATGGGATTGCGGACCACGCCGTAAGCGCCGGTAGTCACCAGGTTGCCTTTGGAAAAACCAGCTATCAACTGGACGACCGCGCCCCCCCAAAGGATCAGCCCAAGCAGCAGCAATAAATATCCCGCGGGCTTGATGAATCCGAAGCTGTCGGGCAATGCGGCTATGTGGGGGAAATGCGCATGGACCCATATGGCTGCAATCAAAGACGGCAGCATGAACAGGATGATTTTCCCGCCCTGGCCGACGATGTTCATTCCTTTTTGATTCTTTAAGATGTTTGCCATGAACGTCCCCTTATTTGTCGAATTTTCTAGGAATCAAGCGGTTGCCGTTTGATGTAGACTGAAATACTCATCGGTTGCCCTCCACTTCCATTAGTGATTCCTTGCCATTTGCGTTCCCAACCTGTCGAATATTTTCCCGGTCAATTTTTTTAACTGGTTAAGTTTTACCGGATAATAGTAATCCGCTTCGAACCAGCCTTTTTCCTTGTAATACCTGTAATCTTTATCGCTCCCATTCAGCATTAATTTCATACTCGACCGTCCCGCTCTAAACACCATCAGCTTGAGTAAGGATGGAGCCGGGTATTCCTTCCTTATTAATTTTGCATAGAATCTTTTGCTTTGCCTGTCGATTATCTTATCGATCTTTTTTCGGCCTTTTTCCGTCACCGGTTCAAGCGAATTTATGCAACAGCCATTAACGACATTGAAGCCCAAAGCATTGCCGATGAAGTTGAAGTAGTTTACGATTTTACTTCCCCCATATATTCCCTGCGCCACTATACTGGTGAATGCCTTTCCAAAAAAGCGTGGCCGATGGAAAACGAATCCAAGCCGGTCAAGGAATATTTTCATCAATGCCGATACTTGAAAGGAGTAATTGGGAGATGCGAATATGACTCCGTCTGAATTCATGATCTTATCAATCAGCACATCTCTGTCGTCCTTGAATTGGCAAAATTCCTCGCCCTTGTCAAAGCATACCCTGCAGCCTTTACAAGTTCCCAAATCATAATCACTTAACCGAACTATTTCATATTCTATATCTCCAAGTGATTTTAACTTTTGCAGGAAAAGTTCGGTGGCATTGTAAGTATGCTCCTTTCGTGCGCTGCCGATAAATGCGGTGACTTTTATTGCTGTATTCTCCTTCATTGCGCCTCCTGACCGGATAGGGATTCAAGTGGGATTTTATGAAAATTTTGATGAAATTTCAACGGCTGACTGCAAATTGCCCGCGATCGTTCGAATCGGTTCGGTGGCTACTTTTCTCCTTGCGACTTCTCGATCTTGGCCCAGGAGTCGCGCAGGGTGACGCTGCGGTTGAAGACCGGCAGGTCCGGCGTGGAGTCGGCATCGACGCAGAAATAGCCCTGGCGCAGGAATTGGAAGAATTCGCCCGGCTTGGCGTCAGCCAGTCCCGGTTCGACCTTGCAGCCTTTAAGGATCTCCAGCGAGCCGGGGTTCAGGTACTCCTTGAAGTCCTTTTCATCTTTTTCGGCAGCTGGGTCGGCGACGGAGAGCAGCTTGTCGTAGAGGCGCACCTCGGCGTCGATGGCGTGAGCGGCCGACACCCAGTGCGAGGTACCCAGCACCTTGCGGCCGTCCTTGGTCCAGCCGCCGCGCGAATCGGGGTCGTAGCTGCAGCGCAGCTCGCGGATGGCGCCGCCGGCGTCCTTGATGACCTGGTCGCAGCGGATATAGTAAGCATGCTTGAGACGAATCTCTTTGCCGGGAGACAAGCGGAAAAATTTCTTGGGCGGGTCCTCGCGGAAATCGTCCTGCTCGATATATATCTCGCGCACGAAGGGGAGCTTGCGCGTGCCGGCGCCGGGGTCCTCGGGGTTGTTCTCGGCGTCGACCTGCTCCACCTTCCCCTCGGGGTAGTTCGTGATGACCACCTTCAGCGGCCGCAGCACGGCCATCACCCGCCGGGCCCGTTTGTTCAGGTCCTCGCGCAGGCAGTGCTCCAGCAGCGCCATATCGACCATGCTCTCGCGCTTGGCCACGCCGATGGCCTCGGCGAAGGCACGGATGGATTCAGGCGTGTATCCGCGGCGGCGCAGGCCGGCGATGGTCGGCAGGCGCGGGTCGTCCCAGCCGCGCACAAGGGCCTTGTCGACCAGTTCGAGCAGCTTGCGCTTGCTCATCACCGTATAGTTCAGGTTCAAGCGGGCGAACTCGATCTGCTGGGGGTGGCAGGGGACGGGCAGGTTGTCGAGCATCCAATCGTAGAACGGCCGGTGGTCTTCGAACTCCAGCGTGCAGATGGAATGGGTGATCCCTTCCAGGGCGTCGGAGATGGGGTGGGTGTAGTCGTACATCGGGTAGATCAGCCAGCGGTCGCCGGTGCGGTGGTGGCTTTCGCGGCGGATGCGGTACAGCACCGGGTCGCGCATGTTCAGGTTGGGCGAGGCCATATCGATCTTGGCGCGCAGGACGTAGGAGCCGTCGGGAAACTCGCCGGCGCGCATGCGCTGGAAGAGGTCGAGGCTCTCGGCGGCGGACCGCTCGCGGCAGGGGCTGTCCTGGCCGGGTTCGGTCAGCGTGCCGCGGTAGGCGCGGATCTCGTCGGCGCTCAAGGCGCAGACATAGGCCTTGCCGGTGCGAATCAGGTGCAGCGCGTACTCGTACAGCTTCTCGAAATAATCGGAGGCGTAAAAGAGGCGGTCGCTCCAGTCGAATCCCAGCCAGCGCACGTCGGCCATGATCGAATCGACGTACTCCACATCTTCTTTGCCGGGGTTGGTGTCGTCGAAACGCAGGTTGCACAACCCCTGGTAATCGGCGGCCAGGCCGAAATTCAGGCAGATCGACTTGGCGTGGCCGATGTGCAGATAGCCGTTGGGCTCGGGCGGAAAGCGGGTGTGGACGCGGCCGTTGTTCTTGCCGGCCTTGATGTCGTTTTCGATGATATTGCGGATGAAATTCAGACCCGGGGTAAAATCGTCAGCTCCCATGTTGACCTCGTGGCCGCCGGCCCATGAGCTCAGCCCTTGCTGCCGGCGGCGATATATTCCTGGGCGCGGCCGAGCCGGCGCAGGACCGTTTCCTTGCCCAGCGTTTCCAGCATCTCGAACAAACCGGGGCCGAAGCTGACGCCGCTGACCGCCAGCCGCGTCGGGTGGATCAGCTTGCCGACCGGCAGCCCGGCGTCGGCGGCGATGCGACGGTACAGCGCCTCGAGCCTCGCACCGTCGAACGGCTCGATGACGGCCAGGGCGGCGCTCAACGCTTTCAGCACGGCCTCAGTTTCCGGCTTGAAGTGCTTGCGGACCGCCGACTCCTCGTAGGCGACGGGGTCGGCAAAGAAGTAGCGCGAACTATCGGCGATCTCGGCAACCTTCTTGCTGCGCTCCTTGAACAGGACGATCACTTTTTTCAGATAGGCCTCATCAGCGAGGCTTTCCTCCGTCAGCGCCATCTTTTCCCAAAGGGCGCACAGTTCGGGCAGCAGCGACTCGGCGCTCCGTTTCTGCAGGTAGACGCCGTTCATCCACTCCAGTTTGGTCTCGTCGAAAACGGCCGCCTTGGCCTGCACGCGCTCCAGGCTGAAGGCGGCGATCATCTCCTCCAGGCTCATCAGCTCGCGGTCGTCGCCCGGCGCCCAGCCCAGCAGGGCGAGAAAATTCCGCAGCGCCTCGCTCAGGAAGCCGGCGCGCTGGTAGTCGAGGACCGAGGCGGCGCCGCGGCGCTTGGAGAGCTTGCCGCCGTCGGGGGCCAGGATCACCGGCATGTGGGCGAAGACGGGGGGCGTCCACTCGAACGCCTCGTAGATCAGAATGTGCTTGGGAGTGGAGGCGATCCACTCGTCGCCGCGCAGGACGTGGCTGATATTCATCAAATGGTCGTCGACCACGTTGGCCAGGTGATAGGTCGGGAAGCCGTCCGACTTGAGCAGCACCAGGTCGTCGAGCTGGGCGCTGTCGTAGGCGATGTCGCCGCGGATCAGGTCGCGGAAAGCCACCGAGCGGTTGTCGGGGATCTTCAGCCGCACCACGTGCGCTTCACCCGCCGCCAGCCGCTGCTGCACCTGGCCAGCGCTCAAGGCGCGGCAATGACGGTCATAGCCGGAGCCATGGGCCATCCTGGCCTTTTCCTGCTCCGCGCGCAGCTGTCCCAGGCGCTCCTCGGTACAAAAGCAGCGATAGGCGCGTCCGGCAGCCAGTAGCTTTTCGGCGTGGACGCGGTAGATCGCCGTGCGCTGCGACTGGAAATAGGGGCCGCTCGGGCCGCCGGCTTCGGGACCCTCGTCCCAGTTCAATCCCAGCCATCTCAGGCTGGCGAAAATCTCGGCCAGAGCCTCGGGCTGGTAGCGCTTCTGGTCGGTGTCCTCGATGCGCAGGATGAAGGTGCCCTGGTGGTGGCGGGCGAAGAGAAAATTGAACAGGGCGGTGCGAGCGCCGCCGACGTGCAGGTAACCGGTGGGCGAAGGGGCGAAGCGGACAACCGGGGCGGGCAGCTTTTCGGAATTGGCCATAATGAGCATTTTTACACGATTTCGCCACTGCTGTCAATGAACCATATCGGTGTAGCAGGGGTTAATAATTTAATCCACTTTAAAAAAACTCACCCCCCCTCAGGGGCAGACAAACCACATTCGCCAAAGTCGGCGAATGGTTTGTGCTGCCTCCTCCTCTCTTTTTAGAAGAGAGGGGAAAGTTATTTACTCCCCTTCTCTTCCCAAGAGAAGGTACGCATCGCCATGCTGAGTCTTTGCGAAGCATTTAGCGATGCCACACCACAACGTGGGGGTAGGGGATGAGTTTGAGTATATCGCTGCTAATATGCCCATTTAAAAAAACAGAAATGATATGATTTTGCTTCTTGAAAATCCCTCCATCTTATATTAGAATCCCAGCGTGGAAAAAATGATCGAAGTCGAATGCCCTGTCTGCCACGCCAAGCTGTGGGTGGACGCGGAAAAGAAAAACGTGGTCCAGCACAAGCGCAGCGAGAAGAAGCAGCTGTCCTCCTTCGAGGAGCTGCTGAACAAGGAAAAGCAGAAAAAAGAGGCGGTGGACGAGCGCTTTTCCCAGGCCCGTTCGCTTGAACAGGCCAAGAAGAAAAAAGCCGCCGAATTCTTCGACCAGACCATCAAGGAAAAATAAACCGTAGCAGGAGAGAACATGGATTTCAGCGAATTGAAAAATGCGATCCGCAAAGGGGTGCCCATCCAGGAGCCCGATTTCATCAAGGACGACGAGGAATCGCTCAATCTGGGCTACATGGACATGAAAGCCACCGAGAAGCTCGTCTTCTCGATATCCACCTTCAAGAACAAGAAATACTTCAGCATCCGCAACTGGTACCAGGCCGAATCGGGGGAGTGGGCGCGGACGAAAAAAGGCATCAACCTCTCCTTCGACAAGTTCGCTGAATTCGAAAATTTCATCAAGCTCGTCGCCCAGTCCATCCAGCTGGATCAGTAAGCGGCCGCTTAAAACCGGCAGCCGCCCGGAAAAAACACGCATGCCCAGAGCAATCGGTTTTGACAACGAAAAATACCTGCGCGAACAGACGGCGGCCATCCTGGAGCGGGTCCATTCCTTCAACGACAAACTCTACCTGGAGTTCGGCGGCAAGCTGCTGTTCGACTACCACGCGGCCCGCGTGCTTCCCGGCTTCGACCCGGACCTGAAGATCCGCCCACTCCTGAAGCTCAAGGACCGCATCGAGATCCTGTTCTGCGTGAACGCCCGCGACGTGCAGGGTGGTCGGGTGAGGGGCGACTTTGGTCTCACCTACGACCTGGCCACCCTCCGCACCCTCGACG
>JAPKZL010000185.1 GCA_026393795.1 Candidatus Aminicenantes bacterium
GCCGACGTGGTCATCTTCATCCACCGCGACGACCAGTTCGACAAGGACTCGGAAAGGAAGGGCGAGGCCGACCTGATCGTCGCCAAGCAGAGGAACGGGCCGACCGGAAAGATCGTCCTGGCCTTTCTCGACAAGTTCACCAAATTCGCCAACATGGAATTTCACGAACGGGAATAACCGTGACGCAGGACGGACACGGACAGGAATGAAGGCATGACCAGCGCTCCCGACCGATGAAGCACGCGACTCTTTTCGAATGCATCGAATGCGGTTTCCAGGGGCCCAAATACTACGGGCGCTGCCCGCAATGCCAGGCCTGGAACTCGCTGGTGGAAAGCCCCGAAGCGGATGAAGACGCGGCCGTCGATGCGGAACCGGGCCAGGCGCCGCAAAAAATCGGCGCCATCGATCCCCGGGAGATCAGCCGGCTCCTCACCGGCATGGACGAGTTCGACCGCGTGCTGGGCGGGGGAATCGTCAGCCATTCGGTGACCCTGATCGGCGGCGAACCAGGGGTCGGCAAATCGACGCTGCTGTTGGAAGTGTCGGCCGTCCTGTCGCAAAAGGGCAAGCGGGTCCTGTATTACTCGGGCGAGGAGTCGGCGGTGCAGATCAAGATCAGGGCCGAAAGGCTGGCGGTCAACTCCGACGATATCCTTCTTTTCACCATCGGAACGCTGGAGGACCTGCAGCGCCACGTCAAGGAGATCAAGCCCGATTTCCTGGTCGTCGACTCCATCCAGACCCTCACCTCCCAAAAAGCGGCCTCGCCCGGGGGTTCCGTCTCCTCCCTGCGCTACGTGACCGCCGCCATCATCGAACTGGCCAAAAAAAGCGGCATCACCGTATTCATCATCGGACATATCACCAAGGAGGGACAGCTGGCCGGCCCGAAAACGCTGGAGCACATGGTCGATGCCGTCCTTTACTTCCAGGGCGAGACCCAGGCCGATATCCGTTTGCTCAGGGCGGAAAAGAACCGCTTCGGCCCGGTCAACGAGATCGGCATTTTTCAAATGACCGCCAAGGGGTTGATCTCGGTCAAGGACCCCTGCCAGGTGCTTCTCCAGAATCGCCAGTCCCAGGCCCCTGGAACCGCCATCTTCCCGGCCATGAACGGCTTGCGCCCGCTGCTGACCGAAATCCAGGCGCTGGTGAGCGAAAGCCCCTTCGCCGGCAATCCGCGCCGCATCGCCATCGGTTTCGACAACTACCGCCTGTCCATGCTGCTGTCGGTCATTGAAAAAAAATTGAAGCTGCCGTTCTACAAGTCGGACGTTTTCCTGAACATAACCGGCGGCATGATCATCCGCGAGCCCGCCGCCGACCTGGCCGTTTGTTCGGCCTTGATCGGGAGCTATAAAAATATCAACGCCAATCCCAACGCGGTGCTGATGGGCGAGGTGGGCTTGACCGGGGAAATCCGGCCGATCAGTTTCCTGGAAATACGTTTAAAAGAGGCTATAAGACAGGGTTTTACTGTTTTTTACCTCCCGGCGGTCCACAAGCCGCTGACGATTAATCATGATTTATCGGTATTTTACATCGAAAATATCGTCGATTTTTACCAGACGATGAAAAAATAGCTCTGCCGGTCCGGGGAGGAACCCCGGTTGATATTTACCTAAAAATAGGTTAAAATTAACCATAGTCGGGCAAAGCAATTAATAAGGAGCCGCCATGTTCATTCTCATCTATAAACTGATTTTCATAGGCATCTTCGCCCTGATCGGATACACGTACCCGCCGTTCCAGGGAACCTCGCAGTTGCTCGGCGCCGTGCTGGGCGCCGCCCTGGCCTCGTTCCTGGCCTTGCTGGTGTTCAAGATCAAGAAAACCGAACTAAAGCACATTTGGAGCGCTTCATTGGGTTTGCTCGGCGGAGTGGCGGTCGGCTGGATCATGTTCCAATTGTTCAACCTGATCGCCATGTCGTTTTCGGCGTATATATTTTTCAAGGCCCTTTTCCTTTTCGGCATCCCGGTGACCGGGCTGTTCATCGGCATCAGCAAGCCCAACATGTTCTCGCCGTTGAACATCAAGGAGTTTTTCAGGGGCAGCAGCGCCTTTACCCAATCCTATCTGCTCGATACCAGCGCCATCATCGACGGCAGGATAGTCGCCATCGCCATTTCCGGGTTTGTCGAAGGCGAATTGATCATCACCCAGTTCGTCCTGGCCGAACTGCAGTTCATCGCCGATTCCGTGGACGCCAACAAGAAAATCAGGGGCAAGAGGGGACTGGACGTGATCGAGCAGCTGCAGCAGAATAAGGAGATTTCGGTGACGATCCTGAACAAGAATGTCCCGGGAGTAAAGGAGGTCGACCAGAAACTCGTTTTGTTGGCCAAGGAGCATAATTTCAAGATCATCACCAATGACGTCAACCTGAGCAAAATCGCCAAGCTGCAGGATGTGAAGGTGTTGAATGTCAATGAGCTGGCCTTTGCCCTCAAGCCGATTGTCTATCCCGGGGAAAAAATACTGACCCGGATTACCAAGGAAGGCAAGGAGAAAAAGCAGGGCTTGGCCTACCTCGAGGATGGGACCATGGTGGTGGTCGATGACGCCAAAACCGACATCGGCCGCGAGGTCGAAATCGAGGTGACCTCGGTGCTGCAGTCGACTTCGGGAAAAATCATCTTCGGCAAAAAAACGTCATGATCAAGCTCAGGACGGGCATCGGCTACGATATCCACCGGCTCAAGGCAGGGAACGGCCTTTTTATCGGCGGCGTCAAGATCTCCGGCTCGCTCATGGCCGAAGCCCATTCCGACGGCGACGTGTTGATCCATTCCCTGATCGATGCCCTGCTGGGAGCGATGGGCCAGCCAGATATCGGCGAGCTGTTTCCGGACAGCGATCCGCAGTTCAAGGGGATCGGAAGTTTGCGCCTGCTGAGCAAGGTCAAAGAGATCCTCGTCGCCGAACGGTTTGAAATAATCAATATCGACAGTGTTCTGATCATCGAAGCGCCGAAGATCAGCCCCTTCAAAAACGAAATAAAAAAGAACGTCAGCGAAGTTCTGCAAATTCCCCAGGACGATTTCAATTTAAAGGCGAAGAGCAAGGAAAAAATCGACGCTGTCGGCAGGGGAGAAGCCCTTGAATGCTTTTCGACCGCATTGCTGACTAAAAAAGGGCGGAATTAGCCATAATTCAAGGGAAATAGGAAAAAATGAGCTCTATTCCATTGATTACCATCATCGGCGTGCCGAATACCGGAAAATCGACCCTTTTCAACCGCATGGTGGGCAGAAGGAAAGCCCTGGTCCATTCCCAAGCCGGCATGACGCGCGATATTTTTCGCCAGAAGTTCAAGATCGACCAGAACTGGTACTATCTGCAGGACAGCGGCGGTTTTTTCCTCGACAAGAACACCATCAATTCCGAGATCAATAAAAAAATATTCAAGGCCGCCAGAAATTCACAGTTGATCATCTTCCTGTTCGATGGGAAAAGGGAATTGCTCGGCTATGAAAAAGACCTGTTTCTGGAAATAAAAAGGCTGCATAAACCGATCATTGCGGTTTTGAACAAGGTAGACAACCTCGATGCCTATTTGCAGCCGCAGTCGTACTATGCGCTGAAAAACGACTATATTCAAATTTCGGCCGAACACAACCTTGGTGTCGAGGTTCTCTTCGAAAAAATATCCCAAACCCTGCATGTGGACAGCCAGCCGGAATCCGACTTCAGCACTGGAGCTCGGATCAGCATCATCGGCAAACCGAACGTGGGAAAATCTTCGCTCATCAACAAGATTCTCAACGACGATATGGTCATCGTCAGCCCGCTGCCGGGGACGACCCGTGATTCGGTCGATCTGGAAGTAAGGCGCAACCAGCAGACCTTTATTCTTGTCGATAATGCCGGGATACGCAAGCTCCAAAAAATAGCCGAGGATACCGAGAGCGCCGCCGTCATTCGCGCCGAAAAGGAGATGGGCAATTCCGACGTCATCGTTTTTGTCATCGACATCAGCAAGCGCATAGATCAAAACGACATGCTGATCGCCCAGAAGATTGTTCGCGCCGCCAAGCCGGTCATTATTGCCGGCAACAAAGCCGACCTGCTCGCCGAAGGGGTCAACAGCAACAAATTCCTGGAGCTGACCAAGACCAGGTTCAATTCGCTCTATTTTGCTCCGATTATAGCCGTTTCAGCGCTTACCGGCAAGAACATTTTCCAGCTTTTCGACCAGGCGGTCGCCATCAATGAAAAACTGGTTGCCAAAGTAAAAATTTCGGCTTTAAATGAAATGGTCAAAAAGATCCTGCGCGAGAGGAAGCTGATTACCTCGGATAAGCGGATCTTCAACCCGAAATTTGTTTCCATAGAATCCTATCGCCCTTTTTTCATCAAATTTCACTGCAAATCCTCCAGCAGACTGAACGATTCCGATGAACTTTTCTTGAAAAAAAGATTGAACCAGGAATTGAATCTCATCGGCATTCCTATCTATTTCAAAGTTGTATCTTCCCGCTGATCGTCTCTCATTGATGTCGACGCGTCGACATTGATGTTTAGTAGTGACAGGTCGCGACCCGCATCGGGACAAGCCCTGTCACTACCATCTGTCATGTCTTTTCGAAATTAATATCTATGAGATTTTTTCTTGACTTTCCCTGTCCGATAATTTATCATTGTGCAATTGCCAAAGGAGATCAACGTGATTATCACCATTGCCAATCAGAAAGGGGGAGTGGGCAAAACCACGACTTCCATCAATATTTCTGCGGCTTTCGCGTTTCTGGGCTATAAGACGCTGCTCATCGACATGGATCCCCAGGCCAACTCCACCGTGACTTTCATTGAGAAAAACGAGCAGAAATATTCCTTGTACGATTTCCTGGAAAATGTCGATCTGACCTTCGAATCGGTGGTTCAAAACACCAATATCATCAATCTGGCCCTGCTGCCTTCATCGATCGCGTTGGCCAAGCTGGAATCGAAGCTGGTAGGGGAGATCGACGGCCATTTTCGCCTCAAGGACAGGCTCGATAACTTCAAATACAAATATGACTTCATCATCATCGACACGCCGCCGACTCTGGGACTTATAACCATCAATTCGTTCGTTGCCGCCACTCATTTGCTTATCCCCATCCAATCATCGTATTTCGCCCTTGAGGGGACCGACGACCTGCTCGAGACTTTTGAAAAAGTGCGTGCCAGAAGCAATCCCGACCTGACGCTGCTGGGCGTGCTGATCACCCTGCACGACAGGAGGGTCGTCATCGCCCAAGACAGCGAAGCCCACATCCGCAAGCTGTTTGGCGATAAAGTTTTCAAAACCATCATATCCAAGAGCGTCCGCCTCGAAGAAAGCCCGGCTTTCAAGGAATCCATTTTCACCTTTGCCCCGAATTCGAGAGGGGCGGTCGAATACCAAGCTTTGGCTAAGGAAATATTAAAAAATGGCTAAAAAAGTCGGTTTGCCGGAATTCATCAAAATGAAGCATGATCACCACCTGGTCGACGAAATATCCACGCGCACGAAAACGCCGGTTACCCGCAATATTCCTATAGAAAAGATCATTGCCAGCCAGTTGCAGCCGCGCAAGGACATGGGAGACCTGAAGGAGCTGACCGAATCGATCCGCGAGAAAGGGATCATCGAACCGGTGATCGTCAGGCCCAAGGACGGCCATTTTGAGATCGTCGCCGGAGAACGTCGCTTCAGGGCCGCCAAGCAGGCCGGCATGAGCGAAGTGCCCTGCATCGAGCATGATATCCCGGACAACGAAGCGCTCGAACTTTCCATCGTGGAGAACATTCAGCGCAAGGACCTGAATGTTTTCGAACAAGCGCAATCGATCATGTCGCTGGCCGAAATATACGGATACACGCACGAGGAAATAGCCGTGAAGATAGGCAAGTCAAGGGTCACGGTGAGCGAGTTGATCAGGGTCACCGATCTGCCCGTTGAGATACGTCAAAAGTGCCTGGAAATGGGGATCAATTCGAAAACATTTTTGCTGGAGCTGACCAAGCTGGAAGATCCGGCCAAAATGACCGAGATCCTGGAGCAGTACGGGCAGAATTCATTTTCCCGCGACAGGATCAAGCAGCAAAGAAAAAAACCGAATGAAAAAAATGTAAGGTTCAACTTTGTTTCGGAAGATAAAAATATTAAAATCAATTTTAATTGCAGTCAGGAAAAGTTCGACAAAGAAAATATCATCTCTGTTTTGGAGAAACTGATATCGGATATAAAGGAAAATAAAATCAAGAATTTTTCTGATTTTAGTTGATAAATTGATATTGGTTTACATAATCTATCTTATCCGACATTGATAATACAGGTTTTAAACTCGTTTTCTAATTTTATTATTGTAATTATCGCTAAACCGCGGAAATGCCCTGCCAGGGCTCGTTATCCTCTCTGGAAGCAATTAGACTTCCTGTTCGCTTTCGTCGATTGTAGGGCCTCAGGCGGCCGAAAAAAGCTTTGACAGAGGGATTGTTCAGCTCCCGCTGCTATTTTAAGGCCAGAAAATTAAAAATACGCTTGCCGGTCTTGCCGTCGCGGCGGAAAGACGGAAAACGGTCTCCGGCGCAATAGGTGCAAATAGCGCAATCTTGTATTTTCTTGGCACTGATGCCGGAGTCAACCAGCGACAGGCGCAAACCCTCCTTGAGATCCATCGAATACTTGCCGTTGTCTTTTGGATAAAAAATGTCATTTACATAAGTCTTGGCAACGAAAAGAAGACGCAGATCCTCCCCTACCGTGTAACAATTTTTTTCAATGGCCGGGCCCAGGAAAAACGAATAGCGGCCGGTACTTCCTGGCAGCATGGCCAGCAGGTTCTTTTCGATCCCCTGGCAAAGCCCGCGCCAGCCGACATGGATGACGCCGCCGATGCTGAAATCGTCGGCGTAAAAAAACAACGGCACGCAATCGGCGGTTTGGATCACGGCCACCATCCCGGGCGTTGTCAGCAATATCCCGTCGGCCTCGCTGGGGGGCTGGTCGTATACGACCGTCCCCTTGGGGGACTGGCGGCCGGAGACCTGGATGATGCGGCCTGAGTGGACCTGCTTCAGGAATACGAGCGGCAGGGATTTGAAAAACCGCTGCAGGGCGGCCGCGGTGAAATGGCTGTGGGTAAACCCGAAAATGATGCGCGCATCCTCGTGCGCCTGCAGGCTGAGCCCTTCGAAGTGGTGTATCGG
>JAPKZL010000186.1 GCA_026393795.1 Candidatus Aminicenantes bacterium
GATGACGCGGTTGAAAAAACCCCAGGCCGCCAGGCTGTCGGAAGACTCGGGTTCGAGCAGCACCGGAACGAGCCGCGCCAGTGGCTGCTCCAAGCTGACGTAATAGGCGCCGGCGGGGATGTCCACGATCGCTTTTTCATACTGGCCCTTGATGGTGTTCAGCACGTGGCCCTGGAAAATGGTCTTGTCGAGCTCCACCGCGGAGATCTTGAAGCTTTCCGCCTCGGCCTTGAAGCCCTCCAGGATCCGCTCCACCCGGATGCCGTGCCGCTTCAGGTTGAGCAGCACTTCCGGCTGCTGCGGCAGCAGGACGTAGCCGGCGGGCAGCTTCAGGCTGCGGCACGGTGCGGCCAAGGCCAGGTAGGGCAAGCGGTAGTCGTGCGGCGTGTCGGTTTTTTTCATGATGAAATCGCCTACCCAGGACGGGTACTTGTCACGCTCCTCGGGCTTGATGATTTCTTTGACAAATTCATAGCTTTTCACCGTCAGCTCGAAAAGTTTTTCGGCTTTGAATTCCAGGACGAATTCGGCCCCGCCGTAGCTGCGGATGGTTTCCAAGTCGACCTGGCGGATCAATTCGGCCATCGTCTTGCCGTTTTTCGCGGTAAAATCGAGGATGGCGGTGATGAAGGCCAGCGACGACTGCACGCGGGTTTCGAAATCGGCGTAGGCGTAATTCTCATCCAGGATGGAGAAACGGTTGCGCAAGCCCACGTAATTCGATCCGAAACGGGCTTCCAAAGAATCGTTCTCCCAGCCTTTTTCCGGAAATTCGCGATCGACGAAATTGCCGTAGGGCACGCTGTCATACCCGTACGTGGACTTCAGCATGCGGGCCACGGGCGGGAAAAATTTCTGCCACATGAACTGCTGCAGTTTTTCGGAACAGTTGGGATTGACCAGGGTGGAATAGGTCACCGGTTCCCGGTGAAAGGAGCCGTTGGTGGTGTGCATGTCCACGACCAGCAGCGGGACCCAGGAATTGAAAACGTCCACCAGGGCCCGCACCTCGGGCGATTCCAGCTTCAGGTAGTCGCGGTTCAGGTCGAGGTTTTGCCCGTTGAAGCGCACGCCGGCCAGTTCCGGGCCCAGGTCGCGGCGGTTGTGCCCCAGCTTGTCGTTGCCGTCGGCGTTGAAGATCGGGATGAAAAGCAGCACCTGGTGGTCGAGCAGGCCCGAAAGCCGGCCCAAGGCGACATCGCGGATGAGCATCAGCGATGCTTCCTTGCCCTCGACCTCGCCGGCGTGGATATTGGCCATGATCAGCATCGCCGGCTTGCCGGCCGTCTGCAGGTCGGCGGGGCGGCCGACCTTTTCCTTGCTGAGCACCACCAGCGGGATCAGCCGCCCTTCGCTGGAAGTAGTCAAGGTCAATATCTTGATCACGTCGGACTTCTTTTGCACCTGGTATAAAAAACTCATGACGTCGTCGTACAACGAGGTCTTCGTGTAATGCGAACTCTCGGCCACGGTTAATATGTCCTGGGCTGGAAGGAGATAGGAGAAAAGAAAAACGGTCGTTAATAAAATAGCGCGCTTCATGGGACCTCCAATTTAATATTATACCTGAATTTTTTTTTTATTGTAGGCGACCCTCTTTCTTCGTGTAGGGGCCGGTTTGCTTACCCCCGTTAGGGGGAAACCGGCCCGCAAACATCAAAAAACGGTGAGGAAACGAAATGCGGGCGGGTTGCAAACCCGCCCCTACCAAAACACGCTGTCCGCAAATTCCCTTGACATTTTTTCATCTGTTTTCTATACTGATGCGCACTATGATCGAAAATTCGTGGAGGTAAAAATGGAAAAGAAACCCTATGTCCTGCCGCAATTGGAGTTCGGTTATAAAGACCTGGAGCCATGGATTTCGGAAACGCAGTTGCAGCTGCACCACCAGAAGCACCACGCCGCCTACGTCAATGTCGCCAATGCCATCCTGGAGACGCTGGACAAGAACCGCAAAGACGGCGTCGACAGCGATGCCAAGGCCCTGGCCAAGGCCTTTTCCTTCAACGCCGCCGGCCTGCTGCTGCACGCACTGTTCTGGGAAAACCTGGCCCCGGCCGCCAAGACCACACCCAAACCCGCCGGCAAGTTCGCGGCGCTCATCGACGGCGAATTCGGCAGCTTCGACCGCTTCAAAAAAGAATTCAGCCAAACCGCCGTCAGCGCCGAGGGCTCGGGCTGGGCCGCCCTGGTCTACTGCCGCCAGACGAACCGCCCGCTGCTGATGCAGATCGAGAAGCACAACACCAACGTCATCCCCATGTTCCGCGTCCTGCTGGTCCTCGACGTCTGGGAGCACGCCTACTACCTTGATTACAAGAACGACCGCGCCAAGTTCGTCGAAGGCTTCTGGAACCACGTCAACTGGAAGGAAGCGAACAACCGCCTGGAAGCCATCCTCAAATAGTTTTTTTACAGCGGAGGAAAATCCAACGTGTGCGTCGGGGCTTGACTTTTCCGGTCCTTTTACTACAATGAAGCCATGCGTTTCTATGTCATCACCAACCGCTCCGACCGGCCGGCGGAGGAACCATGATCCCCAATAAAGGCAACCTCAGCGAAACGGCTCCGCTCAAACTGCTGTTGGTCATGGACGAGCACAACCAGACCGGCATCCTCTATTTCAGGAAAAACGAGATCCTCAAGGTCTTCTATTTGAACCAGGGAAAGATCAGCTGGGCCATTTCCAGCGACGAAGAGGACAAGATCGAGCACATCCTGCTCGCCAAAAAACTGGTCAACCCCGATGCGCTCGCCCCTTTCCTGGCCGGCAACAAGATCAGTGAAACCTTCGGCAAGATCTTGGTGGAGAACGGGCTGATCAGCCTGGAGACGCTGATCAATGCCAGCCGCGACCAGCTGATGCACATCGCCACCAGCGTCTTGTTCTGGAACAGCGGCAGCTACCAGCTGGAATCGGAATCGCCGCCCACCCGCCTGGTCAGCCTGGAACTGGAAATCGCGCCGCTGGTCTACAATTACATCCTGGCTCATATGGACGTGAACATCATCTGGGAGGAGATCGGATCGCTCTCCGGGGAGCTGCAGCAAAGCGCCGCCAACGAGAAGATCTTCCAGTACAACCTGGACGCCGAACAGCAGGAAGTGTTCAATTGCTTCCGCGAACCGCAGCGCCCCGAGACGGTGCTGCTCCGCTTCCCGGCCGAGCGCAAGCATACGATTCTGAAGATCCTTTATTTCCTGGTGGTCGCCGGCTTGCTGGTCAAAAAGGAAGCCGACATAATGGCCGCGCTCAACTTCAATGAACTGGACAGCCTTTTCGGTCATGAGCAGCCGGAGGCGCCGGTTGAGGTGAATGTCGAGATTCCGCCCATGATCAACGAAACCGAAATCAAGGACATTCCCATTCACGGTTTCCCGGAAGCGGCCAAATCCGAATCCATCACCGAGGTCTCTTTGTCGGAAATCCCCGAGCTGGAGCCCAAAACCGACATGGCGCCGAAGGTCAAGCCCAGGGAAACTCCGATTCCGGTCCGGCCGGAACGAAGGCTGCCCCGCATCCAGCCGCTGCTACCGGAAAAACAAAAATCCCGCTGGGTGAGCGTCTCGTTCATTTCGCTCGCCCTGGCGGCCGTCGTCATTGCCCTGTTCATGTGGTTCAACCGCGCCACGGGAAACCCCGAGCTCGAACCGGTCGGCGAACGCCCCGTCTCCCGGGCCAGGCAGAAACCCGCCGTCAAACCGGATGCCAACAAGGCCGAGCAGATATTGAAAGCGGAGAACGGCGCCACCGAACCCGACCGCACCACCACTCAGGCCCAGGCGCAAGCCCCGGTTGAAAAAAAGGCGAACGCCCCGCTGACAACAACTCCGGCTGGAAAAAAAGCGGTCGCCCCAACGCCGACCGTTCCGGCCACCGATGCCGAGGCTCGGAAAGCCTTTAGCGCGGGGAGATTCAGCGCCGCCGGCGATCTATGGCGCCGGGAGCTGGTCAGCGACAAGTTCGACTTCAGCATCCTGCTGGAAATGGACTGTTTGGAGCAATCGGTGAACAGCGCCTACGGGCAGGTGACCGACAAGGAGAATTTTTTCATCCTCAACCGCGTCAAGGCCGGCCGCACCTGCTGGCTGGTCCTCTGGGGAAAATTCCGCACCCAGAACGAAGCGCAGCAGAATCTAAAATTGATTCCCGAATATTTCTTCAAGCAGAGCGAGCCGCCGACGGTCGTCGAGCTAGCGCCTTACTTGTAATTTTCAGAACCATTCGTGACGCGTGTAGTCACACTATGGTTTCAGCAAGTTTTGAGGTCGCTGAAACCATCACGTGTGACGAGTGACGAGACAAGAGTCGAACAAAAGTCAAAATACCAATGCCGAATTCCAAGCTCCAAAAAACAAAAAAACACCAATAAACAGATTACCCAAACAAATAAAAAATTAACAGAAATATGCTTTGGGTAGGGAACGCAAATTTGCGTTCCCTACAGAAAAAAACCTCTGAAAAATTTTTATTTCGGATAGTGGGATTTGGAATTTGTGATTTTTGGTTTTTTTCTTCCCTCGTTACGCGTCACAAGTCACGGAGTTCAGGTAATCAGAACATGATGAGCATCATGTCCATCAACAGCGAGTCCTTGGGGTTCTCGACGATGCGGCCCGACTCGGAATCCCGGCGGTAAAAAATAAACGTGGGCACTTTTTCCACCAGCGTTCCCGGCGCATAATACTTTTGGCCGCTGACCGACTTTTTGTCAACCTCAAAAAAATTGACCGCGAATTCAGGGACATTGAGGCTGTCGACGATTTTCAGGAATACCGGCACGTGTTTTTTGGAATCATCGCACCAGAAGCCGAAATAGACATCGGCCCGGAACCCGGCCACTTTGTTCCTCAGGCTGTCGATGACGGCCGCGTCCGGGACGTAGGTCTCATAGATTTGCTTCCACTCGTGCAGTTGCAGGATGGCGCTGCGCTCCACCGCTTTTTGGCCCCAGGCGCTCGCGCCAACCATGCTCAGTAAAAGCCACAGTGTCTTTTTTTTCATGCTGCACCTATTTGCGATAAATGATCTTGATGGTCCCTTTCTTGCCCAGGGAGACGATGTCGTTATCGTGCAATTCGTGCTCGTCGATTTTTTCCTCGTTCACATAGGTGCCATTGGTCGAATGGTGGTCCTTGATGACGATCTGACCATCGCGGTATTGGATGGAACAATGGAGCTTGGAAACGATCGGTTCCTGAATGAGGGCCAGGGCTTGGGCGGGATCGCGTCCGATCGTCAGCTGGTTGTCGGTCACCAGGTAGCTGCCGATCTGCTGGCCGTTGACCAGGACGGAGATTTTTCCGTAAATTCCCGGGAAGGAAGTCGGTCGCGCCGGTTTTTCCGGCTGGGTTTCGCCTTCCACTTGCGTCATGCCCTTTCCCAGATCCGATCGTTCCAGGTTGAACTTGATTTCAGGATAGGCATCGTGGCGGCGGCGCAGGATCAGCCAGATGACTACCGCAATGGCCAGCATGATGAAACCGCCCAGCAGCAAGGGTGAGCTGTTTTTCTGCCAAAAACCCAGCGCGGCAAAAGCCGCCGGCGCAGAAAAAATCTTTTTTTTCAAACCGGCCTCCTCACAAGACATATTTGTTCAAAAAATCAACGAGGAATTGCTCCTTGGCCAATTTATTGTTTTTAATACCCAGCATGAATGATTCGTTCATTTCCTGGCCGCCGATGGTGGCCGCGATGGTGATGCGCAGGCCATCCCCCATGCGGATGGACGTGACGTTGCCGGCCTGGAGCGCGAAACTGTGATCGCCGCGGGCATCGGAGCTGAACATGATGACCTTTTTCTTGAATTTCAGCTGGCCCAAGCAGGAATCGCCGGTATCGTCGTGCAGGTGGATCAGCTCCAGGGTGACCAGGTAATCGGCCTGCAAGGACCTTAGCCACAATTGCTCGGCGGCGGCGAATTTGTTCAGCAAAAATTTCACATTGCCCAGCACGGGCAGCATCCGGCTTTCGTTTCCCGATTGCAGCAGGGCGTCGGCCAGCCGGTCGGCGGCAGCCAGGTTTCTCCTGGCCATGAAACCGCGCAAGCGGATCAATTCGGCATCCAGGCTCCCCAATGGTTCGGCCGGCGGTTGATTTTTTTCATTGCTCGCCGGCATTTTTTCCGCCGCCTTGTCCGGCACTTGTTGAGGAATGTTTTCTGCCGCCTTGGTTTGGGCATTCTCCGGCGCACCCGTCTTGACTTCGCCACCGGCCGGCGGCGTACCGCTTGGCGGCACTTTTTGCTCGCTTGGGATTGTCGCTGGGGCGGCAAGCGGGTTCTCGGCTTCCGCGCCTTGCGTCGGTCCCGGGTTTGCATTGCCGGGTGTTTTTTCAGCGCCGGCCGGGACCCTGGTATCGGCCGCCACCTGTACAGCTTGCGACTCGCCGCCAGCGCCGACGTCATGGCGCTTCAGCAGCTTTCCGGACAGGAAGACCCAGGAAATCCCCAACCCCAAAAGCACGATCAACAGGGCAATGATCTTCAGCGGCGATTTCAGAAAACCACGGCGCTCCACTACCGGCATATCCAGAATTTGCGTCTGTGGGATTGCCGAGAACTCGGGCTGGCCGGCTTTGCCGAGATCGTCGTGTATTTTTTTGAGCTCGGTGATCATTTCGCCGGCGCTCTGGAAGCGTTTTTCCACCTTCTTCTGCAGGGCCTGCAGGATGATCTTTTCAAGCTTGACGCCGATCTGGGAATTGTAGAGCGACGGCCGCGGAGGCGGCGTTTCCAGGTGGGCCTTCTGGATCTGGAACTCGGAATTGGTTTCCGAATCAAAAGGCACCCGGCTGGTGACCAGTTCGTAGAAAGTGACTCCCAACGAATACAGGTCGGCCCGAAAATCGATGTGCTTGCCCATGATCTGTTCGGGGGGGGTGTACCAGGGCGTGCCCATCATCATCCCGGTCTTGGTCAGGCCCTGGGAGCCGAAAATCTTGGCGATACCGAAATCGGAGATCTTGACCTGACTGTCCTTGGCCAGCAGGATGTTGGCCGGCTTGATGTCGCGGTGGATCACGTTGTGGGCATGGGCATAGACGAGGCCTTCGGCGACTTGGATGATGATCGAAATGGCTTCGCTGGGGCTGAGCATTTTCCTGGCCTGTAATACTTCCTTCAGGCTTTTACCGTCCACGTACTCCATGGCGATGATGTACTGGTCGTCGATTTTATTGAAACTGAAAATCGTGACGATGTTCGGATGGTTCATCCGCGCCTGGGTCATGGCCTCGATCTTGAAACGGTCCATCAGCTGCTGGTTGTCGGCCAGCTGCGGATGGATCGCCTTCAAGGCCACCTCACGGTTGAGCATGGTGTCGATGGCGTGATAGATGGTGCCCATCCCGCCCCGGCCGATCTCCGCCTGGATGAGAAAATGCCCGATTTTTTCGTTGATCTTGATCATGTGTCGCAGGTTAGGGAGAACAATTTGTTGCTGTCATTGAAGAGCAGCCTCTGGCCATTGCCCAGGTCGAGCAACAGTTTCACCACGTGGATGCGGAAATTATTGAAGTGATAATCGTGCCGGATCTCTTTCTGGCCGCGGCGGATTTCGACGCACTGATCGGGATGGTGCAGGAGCAGCGCATGATCGGCGAAGTACTCGATGAACAGCAGCGGCGCCAGGCCCGGCAGCTGGTACTCGTCCATTTTCTCGAAATTGTTCAGGTTGAAGACCGAGACCCAACCGGTCTGCTCCTGGCAATAGAGCATGGTCATTTGGCCGGCGATCTTCTTGAAAAAC
The DNA here is from genome assembly GCA_026393795.1 of Candidatus Aminicenantes bacterium. Classification (NCBI taxonomy): domain Bacteria; phylum Candidatus Aminicenantota; species Candidatus Aminicenantota bacterium. The sequence goes on from JAPKZL010000186.1 coordinate 7,753, forward strand.
AGCCGCGCCCCTTCCGAAAAAACGAGGCCGGGGATGGGAAACTGCTGGCCGTCGAAGGTCTGCCAGTTTTTAATGCCGTAATACTGCTTCAAATCGTGAAAAACAAAAATACGCTCATTGATGAAATCGGGGACGATCCTGCCCTTCAGGTTGGCGATCTTGAAGATCTTGCCGTGCTTCGATTCCATTTCCTTCAGGTCGAATTGCTTGTCGGCCTGGATGATCAACAGCGGTTTGGGAGCATCCGGCTGAAGCAGGCGGTAATCGATGGCCAGCGTCGGTGATCGCCGCAGCAGGTAGATCTCGCCGTTTTCGGCCGGAACGACCTGGTCGTCGTTGCTTAGCTGGACGTTCCGCGTCGACTGGTCCTGCAGGTTAAAAACGACCAGCGTGCCGTTTTTAACGAAATGGAGCTTCTGCGCCACCAAAAATTGGCAATCGGCCGCGGCCAGATCCAACGCCTGCAGCTTGCCAGAATCGATCTCGGCGATCGGCTGCGGTTTTTTGTTGCTCTGCCCGGCCTCCAAAAAAGCCACGCCGGCATTGTCGGCGACTTTCGTCCGCTCCTGGGCAAAATTTTTAAACACGTACCACAGCGTCACCAGCACCGCCAGCAGGAACAGCAGCGCGATGACGGCGAACAATTTTTTGCGCGACCGGGCCATCTTGATCGGCTTCGTCTTCTCCAGCATCTCCAGGGAACCCAGACGGACAATCTGCAGGGTGATATTGTCGGCGCCGCCGTTGGCGTTGGCCATCTTGACCAGGACGTTGGCCGCGTCCTCGGGATAGTAATCCACGACCGTCCTCATCAGGTCGTCGTCGGTGACCATGTTGCTCAGGCCGTCGGAGCAGAGGACCAGAGCGTCCCCGTCCTCCAGGCCCATGGAATTCACCATTTCCGGCGCCAGGTTCTCCCGGGCTCCCAGGGACATGTACAGGACGTTTTTCTGGGGATGCTCGCGGGCTTCCTCGGGAGAGATTCTCCCCTCTTCCACCAGCTTCTCGACGAAGGAATGGTCGGTGGTGATTTTCCTTATCTTGGCCTTACGGATCAGGTAGATGCGCGAATCGCCGACGTGGGTGATGAACGCCTTCATATCGGCGATGACCATGGCCGAGAAAGTAGTCCCCATGCCCCGTTTTTCAATGTCGGCCGCAGCCTTTTCGAACACCACCGTGTTGGCCTTGCGGATGGCCGCCTCCATGCTTTCCATGATGGCGGTATTCTTTTTCCTGAGCGTCTTGTAGACATCGGAAAAGGTCTCCGAGGCCAGCCGGGAAGCTACGTCCCCGGCCTGGTGCCCGCCCATGCCGTCGGCCACGATGAATAAAAATTCGTTGGCGCTGATTTTTTCGCTGAGGAAATAATCTTCATTGGCGTTGCGGACCTTGCCCACGTCGGTTCGGGCGAAAAAATGGATGTCCATGTTACCGGCTGCTTTTTCTTGGGGATCGGGAACGGATTCCCTGCCACGTCGCTTTCATCATCTCTCCCTGACTGGTCATCCAAACACCGCCTTGCGGACACGTGTCATGACTGCCTCCGCTGCTCTCTTAACACAACGATTTTTTTTTGTCAAATACAGGCGGCCGACTCCGTTTTTTCGCCAGATCGCTAGTGCCCGGCCGGCGTTGGCGCAGGAAAGGATGGTACCGCCTTGGCCAAGGCTTGGGCAACCAGCTCGGTATAGCGCTCAACGGTAAAATGCTCGCGGCAATAAGCCAGGGCCCGGCTGGCGACCGCCTCTCCCTGGGGGCCGGCCGCCAGGCGGATAGCGGCGGCGAAAGCCTCGGGGTCGGGCGCGGCCAGGAAAGCGATCTCCCGGCTGACCGACTGGGTATGGGTAGGCAGGTCGGTGGCCACGACCGGCACGCCGCTGGCCAGGTAGGAATAGATTTTCAGCGGGATATTGGTGCCCAGGATTCTCGGCGAGACCAGGACGGCGGCGGCATGCAGGTAGTACGGGATATCGCGGGAACGCTTCTGCCCGAGCGCCATGATCCGCCCCTCCAGTTCCATCTCCTCGACCTGGCGGCGCAGCTTGGCCACCTGGCCCTCCTTGCCGCCGATCACCACCAGGCGGAAATCGTCGCCCAAAAGGCGCATGCTTTCCAGCAGCAGCGGGATGCCCTGGTAGGCCTCCAGCGTCCCGGCGTACATGATCACTTTTTTTCCGTCGGCATTGATCTCGCCCTTGACCTGCGCCATTTTTTCTTCGCTGCTGACCCCGGGACGGTCGTCCATGAAGTTTTCGATCAGCGTCAGCTTGGCGGCGGCGGTGATGCCGGCGGCGTAGTCGAACAGGGAGCGGCAGATGACGATTACCGCGGTGGCGTTTTTCAGCGAGACCGTTTCGCTGAACTTGAACAGGCGGACGATGATCCGCGAGCGGGTGAAGTTGAAGTTTCCCATCTGCTGGACCAGCGACGAGTGCATGTCGTACAGGTGGGGGATCTTGGTCATCTTCTGGCATAAGACCCCGATGAGGCTCGCCTCTTCATGGGTATGGATCAGGTCATAATCCTCGCGCCAGAGCCGGCGCAGCGCCTTCAGCAACAGGAAAAAATCGAGCCCGACCTTGACCAGCGACGGCCCGGTGCGCACCGACGTGATCCAGGGGAACTTGGCGCAGCGGAAGATCTTCAGCCCCGGGATGTGCTTGTCCACGCCAAAGGGATAGGTGACCAGGTCGACGGTATGCCCCAACGCCGACAGCGCCTTGATGCGGAAATATTCAGAAAAGGGCGTCCCGCGCGGTTCAAAGAAGGGTTCGGGGGCGATCATCAATATTTTCATCGGCAAATCCTATGAGTTCGCGAATGGCATATTCGTTCTTGTCAAACCCCTCGTGATAGATGCGCGAGAGCATTTCGGCCAGCAGCCCCAGCGAGATGGACTGGAAGCCCAGGAAGATCATCAGCAGGGTGAAGAAAAGCAGCGGCCGGCCGGCGATGCCCTGATTGAGGACAAATTTTTCATAGGTCAGGACCAACCCGCAGCCCAGGCCGGTCAAAATCATCAGCAGCCCGGCGCCGCCGAAAATCTGCAGCGGCCGGTGCGAATAAGCCAGGAGGAACTTGAGCGAGATCAGGTCGATCACCACCCGGAACGTCCGGCCCAGGCCGTACTTGGATTTGCCGAATTGGCGGGCGCGGTGGTTGACCGCGATCTCGGTGGAGCGGATGCCCATGCGCGAGGCGATGGCCGGGATGTAGCGGTGCATCTCGCCGTACAGTTTCAGGTTCTTGACCACGTCGCTGCGGAAGCCGCGCAGGGTGCAGCCATAGTCATGCAGCCGGGTGCCGGTGATCCAGGAGATGAGCTTGTTGCCGAAAAAAGAAGGCACTTTCCGAGTCAGCCACTTGTCGTGGCGGTCCTTGCGCCAGCCGTTGACGATGTCGAAGCCTTCTTCGACCTTGTCCACCAACAGCGGGATATCGGCCGGGTTGTTCTGCAGGTCGGCGTCCATGGTGATGACCACGTCGCCATGACACAATTCGAAACCGGCCGAAATGGCGGCACTCTGGCCGAAATTTTTGCGGAATTGGATGATCTTGACCCGCGGGTCCTGGGCGCAAATATTCTTCAATGCAGGCAGCGAACCGTCGTTGCTGCCGTCGTCGACAAAAATTATTTCATAGTCTTCCGGCCGGTTTTTGATCGCCGCGGCAATCTCCTCATGCAGCAGGCCAACGTTTTCAGCTTCGTTGAAAACCGGGATGACGATCGAAACCAATTTTTTTTTCATTGGTTATTTTTAACACAATTGGGGGATTAATACAAGGCGGACGTGAAAAGGTGATGAAAAACATAAATGTCATTGTGATGAAAAAGTCAAAGGTATCGCTGCATATTTTACCCACAGGCAAATAATCTCGCGAGTAAATTTGACAGGTGGTTAAAAAAGAAGTAAATTGGTATTCATGAAAACACGTTACCTGGCCAAACAAGTATGCACGGACTTGCGCCGGAAAATGGTTTTTGTGGCCGGACCCCGTCAAGTCGGAAAAACTACCATGGCACGGCAGATCCTCGGTAAAGCCGGTCTCTATCTCAACTGGGATGTGCCCGAACACCGCGAAACCATCCTGCGCCGGGAATTGCCGGCCGCGGGCGGTCTCGTTCTTGACGAAATCCATAAATACCGCTCCTGGCGCAATTATCTGAAAGGATTGGTGGACCAGCCGGAACGGAAGCTGAATATCCTGGTTGTCGGCAGCGCCCGCCTTGATATCTACCGTTTCGGCGGTGATTCGCTGCAGGGCCGCTATCATTTTTTACGCCTGCATCCGTTTTCGGTGGCCGAGCTCAAATTGCAGCGGCCTCAGGAATTGCTCGATCTGCTGACCCTGGGCGGATTTCCGGAACCGTATTTGTCCGGCTCGCAGACAGCGGCCCGCCGCTGGTCGCGATCCTATCGCAGTCGGGTCATTCGCGAGGAGGTCGCTTCTCTGGAACATATTCTCGATCTTGGCAACCTGGAACTGCTGGCCTTGCGTTTGCCGGAGCTGGTTGGATCTCCGCTTTCCATCAACGCCCTGCGCGAAGACCTGCAGGTAAGCCACAAGACGGTGAGCCGCTGGCTTATGGTTTTAGAGCGGCTTTATTTCCTGTTCCGCCTCGCTCCATTCGGCGCCCCAGCCATCCGGGCCGTAAAGAAGGAGGCCAAGCATTACCATTATGACTGGAGCCAGGTTCCCGAGCTGCCGCAACGATTTGAAAACCTGGTGGCCTCCCATTTGCTCAAATGGGTGCACTTTCAGCAGGATGCCCATGGACTTGATATGGAACTTAGGTATTTTCGTGACGTGGACGGCCGCGAAGTTGACTTTGTCATTTGCGAAAACCGTAAACCGCTGCGTTTCATTGAAGTAAAATGGGACGATGCAACGGTTTCTCCTGCACTGGGCTATCTGAAAAAGAGATTTCCTGATGTGGAAGCCCTACAGATCAGTGCCGTAGGCAAGAAAGATTTTCTGTCCCGCGAAGGCATCCGTGTCCGTCCGGCGCTGTCGTTCCTGCGTGAGCTCGTATGAAAATTTGACAAAAATTTTATTTTGCGTTATTATTTTTCATTAAGAGATCGGGCTTTGCAACAAACAGATCGAATAGAATTTATCTTTCGTCTCAAAAAGCATGATTCCCAACCGCTTAATCAAACCAATGAAAAGAGGATTTCAAACTAATGAATTTTGAACAATTGCCACTCGATCCCCGGCTGCTGCGGGGGATCCAAGAGATGGGTTTCACCGAACTGACCCCGGTCCAGGAAAGGACCCTGGCCATCACCCTGACCGGGCTTGACGCGGCCGTCCAGTCGCAGACCGGCACCGGCAAGACCGCGGCCTTCCTGATCACCATTTTCCAGGGGCAGCTGGTCGCCGAGGCCAGCCGCCGCAAGGCGTTGATCATCGCCCCGACCCGCGAGCTGGCCGTGCAGATCGAAGCCGAAGCCAAGCTCATCGGCCGCCACCTGCGCGCCAGCGTGGGCTGCTTTTACGGCGGCGTGGGCTACAACCACCAGGAAACCATGCTCAAGCACGGCGTGGACATCATGGTCGGCACCCCGGGCCGCCTGCTTGACCTGGAAGGGAAAG
>JAPKZL010000187.1 GCA_026393795.1 Candidatus Aminicenantes bacterium
TAAAGGTTGTCTTTGGAAGAAAAGTAATAAAAAAGCATGGCCTTGTTGACGGTGGCACTGCGGGCAATGGCTTCCATACGAGCTCCCGCATAGCCCCGGGCAGCGAACTCTTTTTGCGCGGCCAGCAGGATCCGCTCTTTGGTTTCAAGAAGGTTTTTTTTCATCTAACCAACCAATTGGTTTAACCATACGGTTAGTATAGTATCAATCTGAATTTTTGTCAACAAAAATATTTTTTCTCTGCAAAAATATTCCATGCTATAATCTGGAACCGATGCGAAAAGGTAGCTTTTTACTTGTCTTGATGCTGCTAGCCGCCTGGCCCCTGGCCCAGGAAGCTTCCGGCTGGGAATGGCAGTTCGCCCTGGGGCCTTGGACGCTCGAGCCCTGGACCTCCCCGATCGAGAGCGAGGCCGAGAAAATGGTAAGCGCGGAAGCGGGACGCCTGCTTGCGCCCATTCTTTCCGAATTCACCGTCTTTGCTTTCGAGCCGCAGGTCGAGATGCGATCGCGCGGCTGGTTCGCCTCCGTCGGTTGCTGGCGTCGCCTGAGGAACGACAGGTTCGCTCTGGGATTGTCGGCCAGCTACCTCGATTTTTCCCTCCCTTTCACCCTGGCCGACGAGCGCGATATCTCCCTGCAAGGCATCCCCATAGCCCGGATCAGCACCAGCGGGCAGGGACAAGTCGACCTGCGCACATTCATGCTGGGCGCCCACGGACGTTGGCGGATTTTGCAGTCGGCCCGGATCGCTGTATACATCGGACTGGGCCTGACGCTACTCAGTTTCAGCGGCGATATTTACCTGCCCCTCACTGTCAGCGTGGAATCTTTCCTAGGTACGATCGAACTGTCCAAAACCGAAGACGAGAGGTTGGCGGAACTCAGGGCTGAAAATACAGATATTCCGGCCTGGGTCCTGTCGCCGTCCCTATCCGTATCAATACACCACAGGCTTGGTGACCGAAGCCGGCTGTTTATCGAACTCAGCCTGTCGCAGGGAACTTTCCTGGCAGTGGGTTTATCATTGGGTCGCTGATCTTTTCCTGCCGATCACCGGCATGGATCACAAGCAATAAAAATTCCTTGATCTTCTCTGCGTTTATAACTTGACCCCCAGTAAGAACATCAAAGCCGTCGGTTTTATGTATGTGCCCGGTGTTGGATCCTTGAATAGATTTGAAAGGCCAAGCCGGTAGCGGGCTTCCAGGAACAGATTTATTCCTCCGGACTGCAGCTCCACGCCACCGCCGAAAATCAGGCCATAAATAAGACGATTGACATGGTCCAAGGCGTCATATTCAGTGGAGGTACCGTCAGCTGCCGTCATTACGATTTTCTGGTTCAGGAGATAGCCGACCTCGCCCCCGGCCAAAATATATGGAGTCGTGCCAGCTAGGAAACGTATCTTGAGCATGATCGGCAGGGTGATGGCCGTGCCTGAAAATGCGAATTTTTCTTTGGCAGCGGGGTCAGTGGCCTTAATAACCGCTCCGCCCGGACTATAGAGCAGATCCATCTCAAAAGCCATCCTGCCGCCGCTTTCATATCCCAGTCCGCCCATGAACCCCATTTTCGATGATTTTTTTGCGGTCGCGGGGATCGTTTCGGAAATATTCAGGTTGCTCATGGACAAGCCGCCCATCAGCTTGATTCCGCCTTTGGCAAACTCCTTGGCTGCATGGCGGGCTTTGGGTGCTTCGTGGCGAACGGTGGCGCGAGGTTTTACTTCAGCTTCCTCTTCATCTTCACCGTTCACTTCGACCACGGTGTTGTGGATATAGCCAGTGACCTCTTTCCCGGATTCATCCTTCACGTTCACTTCATACCAGGCTCCCTCCTTGCCGGAGACTTGCAGCACGGTGCCGATCGTCACCTTGGCGATGATCGGAGCCGAGGCGTTAGGCTCAGAACGGACATTCGCCAACTGGACCTTCACTTTCAAGGTCGTTTTTTCAGCAGCCAGCAGGAAGCCGCCCAGTGCCAGGATAGAAGCCAGCGCCAAAATAGTGTTTCTTTTCATCGCCCCTCCTTTTAATAAAGGAATTCTATCGACTTGCAGAAAAAACATCAAACACTATTAAAGCCGGGCGCCCTCGCTTGCCTTTAAAAGCGGAAGCCGAGCGTGGCGCCCAGGGCCATGTCATTGAAAAGGTTGTCGAAGGCCATGAGCGCATACACGGTGAGCTTCACCCCAGGGGCGCAGAGACCGGCGTTCAGCTTCAGCAGAAAATCGGTCGAACCCGACGCGCCGCTGCCGATGAAGAAACCCTTGGCCACCCCGCCGCCGACGAAAAAGCTGCTGACGGTCAGGTTCAGGATGGCGGCCGGATAGAGGATGAACTCCTTGAATTCGAAGCCGCTGCCTACCAGAATCGCCTCTGGGCTGAGCATCAGGAAATTGCCGAATTGGATGTCGAGCTCGACCCCGGCGGTCCAGAGAAACGGATCGAAATTGAAGTTCTCGTCGGTCTGGGCCCCGAAGTTGATCCCGAAATGCATGGATGTCGACGCGGGCGGGCCTGAGCGCGAAATGCTCTGGCGAGAAGAAGAAGGGCGGGATGGCGTATATTCTTCTTCGTCTGCCTTTTCTACTTTTTCTTCTTCATCGGCGCCGACGACCGTAACCACCGAGTCGCGGATGAAGCCGGTGACCGCCTTCCCGGATTGGTCGTTCATGTTGACCTCGTACCAGTTCCCGGCGTGGCTGGTAACCCCCAGGAGGGTCCCGGCCGGCACCCGGCCAACCAACGCCGCCGCGGCGTCAGGCTCGGAGCGGACATTGGCCATCTGCACCTTCACCTTGACGACCATGATCTCCTTGGCCGGCTGGGCGCTGCGGGCCTTGGCCACTTCCCGAGTGGCGACAACAACAGGTTTTTCTTCCACTTTCTCTGGTTTTTCCGTTTCTGCCGTTGGCTCCGGTTCAGCCGTTTCCTCCCCTTCCTCGCCGCGCGCTTCACCCATGGTGTTGTGGATGAAACCGAAGACTTCTTCCCCGGCTTTGTCGTTCACGCCCACTTCATACCAGGCACCCTCTTTGCCGTAAACCTTCAAGACCGTGCCAGCCGTCACCTTGGCGATGACCGGAGCCGATGCGTCGGGCTTGGAGCGGACGTTTGCCGTCGAGACCTTCACCTTGAAGGTAATCCCTTCTTCGGCCAGCAACAAGCCGCCCAGCACCACTGCAAAAAGCATCATCCAAACGATTTTTCTTTTCATTTTCCCTCCCATTTATTTTGGAGAAATTCTCTTTCCCGGTGAATTCCATCGCCAAACCACGGCCAGCGGATGCGCAGCCATTCACGTTAAAAGCGGAAGCCGAGGGTCGCGCCCACGACCATGTCTTTGAAAAGGCTGTCGAAGGCCATGAGGGCGTAGGCCGTCAGCTTGACGCTCCGAGTGACGAGACCGGCGTTCAGTTTCAGCAGAAAATCGGTCGAATTCGACATGCCGTAGGTGTTGCCGATGTAGAAACCCTTGGCCACCCCGCCGCCGAAAAACAGACTGCTGACGGTGATGTTCAGCATGGCGGCCGGGTAGAGGATGAACTCCTTGAATTCGAAGCCGCTGCCGACCAGCATCACCTCGGGGCTGAACATCAGCAAGCTGCCGAATTGGAAATCGAGCCCGGCGCCCACGGTCCAGTAGAACGGATCGAAAGAGAAGGTATCGTCGGTCTGGACGCCGAAATTGAGCCCGAAGCGCACGGCGCTGCCCGCGCCGCCGGCCGAATCGTTCCGCTGGTAGGCAGGGCGGGCTTCTTCATTCTCTTCGTCATCGCCCCCGACGACTTCGACCACCGTGTCGCGGATGAAACCGGTGACTTCGCGGCCGGACTGGTCGCTGACGTTGACCTCGAACCAGTTCCCGGCCTGGCTGGTGACTTCCAAGAGGGTTCCCGCCGGTACCCGGGCGATGATCGTGGCCGAGGCGTCGGGCTCGGCACGGACGTTGGCCATCTGCACCTTCACTTTTATGATCGCGTTTTCCTTGGCCAGCAGCGCTCCGCCCAGGGCCAGGAACAAAAGCAGCGCCAAGGCACTATTTTTTTTCATCGGCTTTCCTCCATGCAGCCAATTCTATTCAGCGGCAAAGCAAAAGTCAAGCCCGCAACGATGGGATTTTCTTCAGCAGCCAAATAAAAAAAGCGGTCCGAGCCAAGCGGCCCGGACCGCCCGACTAGCTAAAAATTAAAAAAACGCTTAGAACTTGAATCCCAGCGTGGCGCCGATGGCCATGTCGCTGAACAGGTTGTCGAAGGCCATGAGCGCGTAGGCTGTCAGTTTCATGGTCCTGGACGTGAAGCCGGCGTTCAGCTTCAGCAGGAAATCGGTCGAGCCCGACATGCCGCTGCCGATGTAGAAGCCCTTGGCGATGCCGCCGCCGGCGAAGAAATTGCTGGCGGTGAAATTCAGGATGGCGGCCGGATAGAGGATGAATTCCTTGAACTCGAAGCCGTTCCCGACCAGCATCAGCTCGGGGCTGAACATCACATAGTTGCCGAACTGCATGTCCAGTTCCGCTCCAACGGTCCAGTTGAAAGGATCGAACGAGAAGCTGTCGTCCGTCTGCACGCCGAAATTGATTCCGAAGTTCATTTCGTTGCCCGCGGCGTAAATGCCGGAAACCAACAGCAAGCCGCACAGTAAAACCAGTGCTTTTTTCATTATGCCTCCTTAAATATGATGCCGATAACTTATTCAAAAAAGAAGCAATTGTCAAGTGAGAAAAAAAAGATCGCCCGCCGGTGACCGCCTCAATTGTCCAAGCGGTCGAGGAGCAGCTTGAGCATGAAGCGGGCCGTGGCCTTGTGGTTGCCTTGGGCGCGGATGGCCGGACTGACGCACGACGGGCAGCCGCTCGGGCACGGGCAGCCCTCGACGATCTCCAGCGCCTTTTCGAGCAGCGCCCTGCCTTTTTCGTACAGCGTTTCGGAAAAGCCGACCCCGCCCGGATACTTGTCGAAAATGAAGATATTGGGTTCGAAGCGGTTGGCGAAGGTCAGATCGGCCTGATTGCGCAGTAGGGAACGCAAATTTGCGTTCCCTACAAAGGCCCCTGGCTGGAGCGGGTCCTTGGTCAGGTTGTCCTCGATGGCCACGCCGACGTCGCGCGCGTCGCAGAGCAGGATCACCGGGCTGATCTGCCTCATCAGATAGGCGATGCCGGCCACGGCCTCGATCTTCTCCTCGTTGGAAAAATCGAGGCTTTGCAGCACGTCGTTGCGCACCGTCAGCCAGAAGGCGGTGGTGTGCATCTCCTGCTGCGGCAGTTGCAGCTCGCCGGCGCCGACGTTTTCCATTGTGAAGAACTTCAGCTTCTTGAAGCCGACCACCTGGGAAAAGACATGGACGTCGCCAAAGGAGATGGTATGGTTTTTCAGTCGCGTCTCGTCGAAAATATCAAGGATTTTGATCTTGGTATAGGTGATGGAATCGGTGTAATAATCGGCGTTGGAACGGGTCAGGAACGCCTTGCGGTTCTCGTAATCGAGCTCCTCGACCACGTACTGCTCGCCTTCAAGGATGTAGATCGCCTTGGGGTGGAGCGTTTCCAGGGCATCGGAAAACCCGACCTCGGCGATCACCCGCTCCCCTTCCGTGCGGTCGACCTCGACGAAGTTGTCCGAGCTGATGCGGTTCAGGCTGACGGCGTCGGCCGGGTAGCCCTCCTCGGTCCAGAACCACTTGTCGTCCTTGCGCAGCAGCACCTGGTTTTCCGCCAGGTAGGAGAGAATTTCCTCCAAGTCTTCAGCGCCGTATTTTTCACCCTTGGCGAAAGGCAATTCGAAGGCGGCGCACTTGATATGGTCAATGAGTACGGTCAGGTTGTCGGCGTTGATGCGCCCCATTTCCGGAGACTGGCCGCTGAAGTATTCCGGGTGATTGACGATGTACTGGTCAATGGGCATGGAGCTGGCGACCA
>JAPKZL010000188.1 GCA_026393795.1 Candidatus Aminicenantes bacterium
AAGATCGATTTCGACATCGACGGGGCGCTGTCCGGGTGCTGGTTCCTCGAAGGCACGCCGGTGACCTATGAAGCTTCGAGCTACCTGTATGGCGTTGCCCAGATCTCGTTCGTGTACGACATGTGGGACCCGTCGAAACGCATGATCGCCTGCGGAGGCACCTGGAGCGCGGCGCCCTTCTGCTGTCCGGTGAACGGGCACGGAAGTCCGCCGGATTTCGGAGGCGTCACCCCATCGAGAGGCCTTGTGAAGTACGAGACCACCCATGCCGCCAACACCGATGTGGTCTGCGTGCAGCTTTTGGAAGACAGGAGGTTGAAGGTCGAGGTGTTCGCCAACAAGACGTGCGGGGCCGTCACCGGTTTCACGACGAACGCGAGGATTTACATTCGCTGAGGGTTACTCGTACCGCAAGGCGTCGATGGGATCGACATTGGCTGCCTTGCGGGCGGGGAACTGGCCGGCCTTTTCCCCGAGGACATGGAAATGAAGGTTTAGGACGAGATCCGCGACAAATTGAAGGAGATCGACATTTCCCGCCTGACGCCGCTGGAAGCCTTTAACATCCTTCAATTCCTGAAAGCCAAGAGCGACAAGTTTCAATAAGGCTTTCCCTGATTATTGGCAGCGGGATTTTTTACTGGAATTTCAAATATTTGAAACTGTTACGGGGGTGTCGATTTTTCTGAGCGGCCGCCGCCGGATGAGCCATTTCCGCCCTTCTTCCAGGAGGAGGATGATCGGGCTGAAGGTCAAATGAACAGCCAATCCTTCGAGGCGAGTGGGCTTGACGAAGACGCTCTGAAAAAAAGGCATATGAACGAATGCGAGAATGAGGGCAATTTCCCAGACTCCGCAGTTGTTGACTGGCCGCGGCCCTATTTGTTTCTTTCGAAGGCAGCGGTCGTAATGTCGAATGCCTTGCTCAGCCGGTCCGGGGATTTCCCCGGCATGATCACGACAAGTTGGTATTGACCGTCCCCGGCCTGCTGCTTGCCGGTCGAGTCCTGACGCTTCCATGTCCACACGTACGACTTCCCGGCCGCGATCGACCCCGGCTGGAAGGCGCCGCTGCGCTCGGGCGATGCATAGAAGTTGTGCATGCCGTCCGTCCGCTTGATGTCAATGGCGTAGGTCGCGCCGGTGAGGTCGACGGCCTGCGTCTCGTGATTCACGATCTTAAAGATGACCTCGCCCGTGGAGCGGACGTCCGGCGTCTCGAGGGTCATCCCGCCGTGCATGTCGGGCGTGTCCGAGGAGGTCACCGGCCCCGAAGGCGCCCGGACGGTGAAGCGGACGCCCGGTGCCTGGTCGCCGACGCGGAAAACAGCCCGATAGGCGCCGGGCCCGACCAGGCGTCCCTGGCTGTCCTTCTGGTTCCACTGCAGCGTCAGTATTTCGCCGGGGTCCAGGCGCAGATTGCCGGACCGCGAAGCCGGGCTCAAAGAAGACGTGTAGACCGTGGCCAGGGACGTCCTTTCGTCCCGTGTCGTTTCCTTCTTGATCTCCCAGGCGGCTCCCTGTAGCGAAACCGTTGCGGTGGACGCCTGGCTGACCCGGCTGACGGCGACGAGGACTTGTGCGCCGCTCTCGTATTCCAGCCTGTCGGCGACTACGTCAAGGACCACGCCCGCCGGCGTATTGCGCATCAGCACCGTCCCCTTGTCGCCGGCAATAAAGCCGAAGTCCGGGTCCAGCATCCAGATGTCATTCAGCTTTTCCTGGACGGGCGTATAAGTCTGGCTCCGGGGGCCCGGTTTCAGGCGCAGAACTGTGCCATAATCCCCGACGAACCAGCCGTCGTCTTTCCCGAACAGCCATAGACCGTGCAGGATGCCCTGGTTGATGTTGAACGCGAAGGAGCGGATGCCCGCTTCCCCATAGGTCGGCGAGCCGTGGTTGAAGGTGTAGACGGTCTTGTGGGTGAGGTAGTGGAACTTGCCCTCGGGGACGGCGAAAAGCCTGCCGGTTGGGCTGGAGACAAAGCCGCCCTGGGCAGGCGTGTTATGGGAAACTCCCGCCGGAGTCTTCGCCAGGTCCAGGCGCACGTAAACTCTCTCGGTCCGGTCGGGAGAAATCTTGGTCTTGTAATTGCAGGCCAGGACGTAGACCCTTTTATCCGGATCAGCCGCGAGGTCGGTGACCAGGCTCAAGCGGCCGGAATCGACGGAGCTTCCGAACAGGATCGCCGAGGTCATGTCCGCCCAGGTCCGGCCGTCCCAACGGTAGAGATGCCCCTCCTCGCCGGCGGCCAGCCCGTCCTGGGGGCCGAGAAAGGCGAGGCCGCACAGCTTGACCCCCCGGATGCCCTCCTCGGTGAACAGCTTCCAATCTCTCCCGTCGAAACGGTAGATACGCCCGTAGTAGTTGGCGGTATTGTAGCCGACCGCCCAACCGTCGCTGGCGGAGAACATGTGGATGGCCCGCAGCCGGACGCCGTCCGACAGCTCGACCTTAAAGGCCTTGAAATTCGTCCCGTCCCAGCTCAGGATCGTGCCGTTGTCCCCGGCGAACCAGACCGACCGCTTGGAGGCGGCTGTAACTGCGTTGAGATTGTCCATGGTCGCGAAGTTGTTCATCTTGATCCAAGGCGGAGTTTCGGTTTGGCCACGCAGGGTAGCCTCGCCGACTCCTATTGTCACAACCAGTGCGGCAAAGCAAAGCGTTATCGATAACACACACGAAATTCTCTTGCTCATAGTCCCTCCTTTATTTCCCCGCGGACACATTAGGAAATTCGATTTTTCCCATGCTCGCATTTTGAAAGCATTTATCTGCATTGTCAATAGACGGCAGCACAAAATTGGTGCCAGGTTTTCAAAAAATTCCATGCAATAAAAAAATTTTTTCCAATATTTTCACTAGTAATTCACAATCGTCTATTGACATTTTAACCATATATTCTCAAAATGCAAGCATGGGGAAAACCGATCTTCCTTTAAGTAAGGATATGAGAATGAAAATTCATAGCGCTTTCATCCTGGGCGTTTTGATCGTTATCGCCGGCGGCTTCCTCCTGGCAGGACAAGAAACGCCCTTGACCGTCCCGGAGCGCACCCTGGCCGATCTGGTCAACCAGGCGCGCCTGGATAATGGCCTGACTTCGGTGGCGGTCACATCTTCTCTGACGAAAGTAGCGCGTTTCCACATCGGCGACCTCAATACGAACCGGCCCGATACGGGCGAGGATGGCCGAGGGGAAGACTGCAATATGCACAGCTGGTCGAACCATGGCGTTTGGGCAACGGTTTGTTACACCGATGACCAATACTACTCTGCTCTCATGTGGTCCAAGCCCCGGGAGCTGACTTCCTACACCGCGAACGGATATGAGATCGTCAGTTTCTACAGCCTGGGTGTAACGCCGGGCTCGGCCATGGCATCCTGGAAAGGCAGCCCCGATCACTTGAACGTGATCCTCGAACAAGGCATTTGGGCCGGACACCCCTGGAAGGCCATGGGAGTGAGCATCTCCGGCAACTATGCCTGCGTCTGGTTCGGCGAAATCGAGGATCCGGCCGGCCCAGTGCCTGTCAGTCCAGCGCCGGCGGCGACGCCGACCAAGTCAACCGACTACCCCGAGCAGGCCGGGTACGCGGGCGGATTGGCCTTGTCGATTCCCGTGACGATCGTCCGGAGTGCCGACCCCGTCAAGTTCGTCCTGGGTCTCAACGGCCGGAATACAGCCAGTCTGCAGGACTGCCGTTTTATCATTCAAAACTACTCCGGGGAGACATGGCAGCGCTATTTCCGGAGCAAGAAAAGCTTTTTTAAGAACCTCTCCCTTTCCCCCGGTCAGACCAAGAAATGGGAATGGGACCGGCGTCATGACGAAGGCTTGCCGGAAGCCAAGCCGGGCAAATACCGCGTCCGCTTCCACGCCCCGCAGTACACATCGGACATCATCTCGGTCGAGTTCGAGATTCGCGACTGAAAGTCGTTTGGAGCGGAGAAAAAAGACACGCCGGAAGTCGAGGCGGCAAATCCGTCCAGAAGGCTCTTCAAAGAATAAAAAGGAGGGATTATGAGAAAACACGATGTTCTATCCGTGCGGCCCCGGATGGCGGCCGTCGTCGTTCTTCTGGTCTTCACGACGATTGCCGGCGGCCGTCTTGCGTTCGCGCAGGTGACCAAGCAGGATTTTTTCGGGACGTGGGCGATGAACCATGATGGTTGGGAGGGAACGCTCGTTTTGCGCGCCGCCGGGATTCCCGGCGGTCTATTCGGCGACTATCTCGCTGCTGACGGAAAAGTCCACTTTGTCCAAGGAAGCGTAGAGGCGCACAAGATCGTCTTTTACGTCGATCTGAAGGATACCAAGGGGCTGCCCGAGGATGATCAGCGCTTCGAGGGATACCTTTTCACCCAATCGCGGCAGGCCATGGCCGGGACCACCACCTGGGCAAACATCGTTTACGGCTGGTCGGCCGCCAAAACCTCCGCGGCAACGAACCTTCCCGCTGCGCCGGTCGTGTCCAGCGATTTTCCCGATCCCGCCAAGAACGAGCCTCAGGAATCCCCCGTGGTTGTAGCATCATCAGGGGAATTCCGGCTCTCCACGACCAAAGAGGAATACGCTCCCGGCGAGGCCGTCGGCTTCGAGTTGAATAACACCCAGGTCAAGACCATCGATTTGTCTGGGTTTTACTACATCATCGGACGGAGCGACGGGGATAAATACAAGGAATTCTATACCAGCGCCAAGGAACCGTTCGCCGGAGTGAAGCTGAAAACCGGTGAAAAGAGGGCCTGGTTCTGGGACCAATGGGACAATGAACGGCTGGCCAAAGCCCAGCCGGGGAACTGGCGGATCAGGTTCTTCGCTCCCGCCGCGCTGGACAAACCGTTCATCGTCCATTTCAAGATCAAAAACCCGTAAATGGCGGGCGAGGCGAGGCTCATCGCTTTCCGCTGGACCCGGTTCTGAGGGCCTGCCTATCGGCCCATGATCCGCTTATAACGAAACAAAAAGAACGAAGGGAAACCGAAGCCGGCAGGAGACATTCTGATTTTTTCCGGGCAAATGGGCTTTTTTACCGATATGTTATATGTTGGCCGCTTTCAGCGGGGTATTGATTTTTCTGAGCGGCCGGCGGCGGATGAGCCATTTCCTCCCTTCTTCCAGGAGGAGGATGATCGGGCTGAAGGTCAGCAGGAACGCCCAATCCTTGAAGGCGAGGGGCGCCGTGCCGAAGACCCTCTGAAAGAAAGGCGTATAAACAAAAATAAGGATGAGAGTGATCTCGGAGACGATGCCGAACAGGACCAGCTTGTTTTTGAAAAACCCCACCTTGAATATCGATTGCCGGTCGGTCCGGCAGCAGAAAACGTTTCCCACCTGCGAAGCGACGATCCCGGCCAGGCACATGGTCGTGGCCATGATGTAAACGGGACCGCTGGCGGCCAGGGGCATGCCCCATCTCCAGCCGTTGGTCCAGTAGAGAAAGTAGTAGGCCATCATGCATAGGGCGGCCTCGATCCCCCCGAGGAACAGGTACGACCTGAGGAAAAGCCTGGTATTGATCAAGCGCTCATTTGCGGAGCGGGGGGGGTGATTCATGATCCCCGGCTCCGGGGCTTCGACGCCAAGGCCGAGAGCCGGTATGAGGTCCGTACCGAGGTCAATGGCCAGGATCTGCATGACCGTCAGCGGCAGGGGGATCTTGAACATGACGAAGAGAATGAAGGGGATCAGCTCCGGCACGTTGCTGGCAAAAATATAGGTCACGAAGCGCCGGATATTGGCATAGACGGCCCGGCCCTCTTCGATGCCGGCCACGATGCTGGCAAAATTGTCATCGAGGATGATCATGTTGGCCGCTTCCTTGGCCACGTCGTTGGCATGCAAGCCGAGAGCGACGCCAATATCGGCTTTTTTCAGGGCCGGGGCGTCATTGACGCCGTCTCCGGTCACGGCCACAATGTAGCCTTCATCCTTCAGGCAGGAAACGATGCGCATTTTCTGGTCCGGGGCCATGCGGGCAAAGATCACCGGCTTTTTCAGAATGGCCTTCAATTCCTGATCGTCCATGTCCGCCACTTCCTGGCCGGTGACGAGGACAGCCTTTTGCGGGTCAGCGATCATACCGATCTGCTGGGCGATGGACATGGCGGTCAGGC
Source organism: Candidatus Aminicenantes bacterium (assembly GCA_026393795.1). Lineage (NCBI taxonomy): Bacteria > Candidatus Aminicenantota > Candidatus Aminicenantota bacterium. The sequence continues at coordinate 6,121 of JAPKZL010000188.1, forward strand.
CGTAGTCCCCGGTGATCATGATCACCTTGATCCCGGCCTGATGGCACTCGGCGATCGCCTGGGGAACCTCGGGCCGCGGCGGGTCGATCATGGCCGTCAGCGCCAGGAAAGTGAGCGATTTTTCCACCGATTCATTGCTGTAGCAGGACATTCCCGACAACTCGGGGTCTTCGCGATAGGCGATGGCCAGCACCCGGAATCCATCCCTGGCCAGAACATCGTTCTGCCGGGTGATCGTTTGGCGCACCTCCGCAGTCATTTCCCTTTTTTCGCCGTCGATCAAAATGGAGTTGCAGTGCGCGAGGGTCTCCAGCGGGGCTCCCTTGCTGAAAGCGACCTTGCCGCCATCCTCGCTCTGGTTGATGGTGGACATCCGCTTGCGGACCGATTCGAAGGGGAGGTGCCCGACGCGCTGATATTCCCTGGCCAGGGCGTCGATATCGATTCCTGCCTTTTTGGCCAATACGATAAGCGACCCTTCGGTGGGGTCGCCCATGATCCGCCAGAAATGGGTATCGGCATCGGGGGGGAGGAGGTGGGCGGTGTTGCAAAGTACGGTTGAGGCGAAGAACATCCGGCCGGCGGGGTCCTGCCAAAGAATCGCCGGGTCAATGGTTTTTCCGCTCTCGTCGAAGAATTCCCCCTTGGGCTCATAGGAAGCGCCGCTGACGTTGATCATCCTCTGGTTGATGAATATTTTGCTGACGCTGATCTGGTTGGTAGTCAGGGTCCCGGTCTTGTCGGTGCAGATGACGTTGGTTGAGCCGAGGGTTTCCACCGAGGAAAGCTGTTTGACCAGAACGTTGCGCTTGGCCATCCGCTGCACGCCCATGGCCAGGGCCAGCGATAAAGTAGGCAGCAAGCCTTCGGGAATGTTGGCCACGGTGATGCCGATAGTGAAGATGAAAGCGCCGATAAAAGACAAGCCTCCGACCATTTTCCCCAAAAAGAAGAAGGTGATGCCCAGGCCGACCGAGATACTGGTGATGATGTTGACGACCTTCTGCATCTCTTTTTGCAGCGGGCTCAATTCTTTTTTGACCGATTGGGTCAACCTGGCGATCTTGCCGATCTCCGTATTCATCCCCGTGCCGATGACGACGGCCCTGCCGCTGCCGGCGCTGACCGAAGTCCCCGCAAAGATCACGTTCGGCATTTCGGTCCACAAAAGGACATCTCCGTCCTCGATCGGTTCCGACATTTTATAAATGGGCCTGGATTCCCCGGTCAGGGACGAATTGTTGACCTGCATCTCGTAGGCTTCGATCAAGCGGGCATCCACCGGGATGGCGTCCCCTTCCTCGAGGAAAACGATGTCGCCGGGCACCAGTTCGGAAGCGACAATCTCGATTTTCCGGCCGTCGCGCAGGATGGTGGATTTTTGCGGCAGCAACTTGCGCAGGGCCTCGATGGCCTTTTCCGCCTGGTATTCCTGCCAGAAGGAAAATACGGCATTGACCAGGATGACGCAGAAGATCGCCCAGCCCAATTGTGGCATGTCCACGCCGGGGATGAAGCACAGGCCGCCGCCGATCCAGAGGAGGATGGCAAAAATGGAAACAAAGTTCTTCAGGAGCTTGATGTAGGCGGGGGTCTGCTTGATCTTTTTCAGGATATTGGGGCCATAGGCCGCCAGGCGCTTCTGGGCCTCCTCCTGCTTCAACCCATTCTCCGATGTTTGGAGCTCCTCAAAAATACTGGCCTTTCCCAGGTTGATGAACCCGTACTTTTCCTTGTCCTCGCTGCCAGCCAGAATTTCATAAACCTCATCGGGAGAATCGGCGTTCCCCAGCTGGGTCCGGAGTGGAATGGCGATGCCGTTTCCCAGCCCTGTGGAAGAAACCTTTTCTCTTTCCATGAGTTGATGGATGATCCGCTTCTGGGTGATCTTTCCCTTGCCGTTCAGGGAAAGTGTCGGCGGAACCATGCGGGAAAAAAGATCGGTTGTATCTTTTACTCTGGCAAAACAAAAAATCTTTTCCGGGTCAAGAAGCTTGTAAATTTTCATCAAAACCTCACCCTTCCTTCTTTTGGTTTTTGAGGAGGATAAACGAAAATTTGGCTACAAAAGCAGTATTTATTATAGCATATTTGCCTGAAAATGAACAATGGTGTGGCCTTGATCGCTGGAGTTGCCGGTTATTTTTTTTCGGGCTAGTACAAGTAAATAGGAAGAATATGAAAAATTAACTGTGAAGCAGGAAAAACAAAGCTCTGGATCGAGATCCGCGAGAAGCTGAAAGAAATTGACATCACTCGCCTGACGCCGCTGGAAGCGCCGAACATCCTGCAGTTCCTTAAAAGCAAGAGCGACAAATTCCAGTAGCTGCCCCGGTTCTCATCAATTTATGGTTTCGGTAAACCGTTCGCCTCGCTCTATTGTAATCTCGGCGCATTTCATTTACCATCCGGCTTTGGTGGAGATGTTTTTTTTGTAATTTATTTGGGTGAAGAATGAAGCACCATATAAAGGTGATGTGTTCTCTGGGCATCCTTTTCGCCTTGACCTGCATGCTGGTCCTGTTCTATTCCGACTCGCGCCAGAGCCTGATCTGCCAAACGTCGTGTCAAAAAAGTGGCGCCGATTACATCCTCTATTTTAAGCACTCCGAACGCGAGAACCGCAAGTTGAACGTCTTGAATCTGCGCCCCGGCCGGATCTTCATCCAGACCCACCCGAAAATGAACGGCCTGGAAATTGTGACCTATGATGATGCGGTCGAGAAAGCCGAAAAGGTGAATGAGAGCCTTTTCAAAAAATCGCTGCAAAAAAACCTGGTCGTCACCTCCATCCGCTTTTTCCCCAAATCGACCTCCATAAGCCGGATCGACGTCACCATCGCGCGCAAGCCGGTTTACTCTGTTTTTTTTATCTGGTTACAGTTTGTGTTTCTTTTTTTACTTTTTTGCATCGGCTGGCTGACCCTCTATTTTCTTTATTCACTGATCGTCGCCAGAGAGAATATGGCCGACCTTTCCCCGCATATGCTGTTCGTGCCGATTCTCCTGCTTTTTCTGACCTTGTTCATCTATTTTGTTTTGAACCTGGGCGAATTCCTTAATCCTTTCAACTTCTACCCCCCAGTGCAATTTTTCGGCCGGACGGCTTTGTTCAATACTGGGTTGACCGCAGTCTTGCTTTTATTGTTTGCCATTTTTTCTTTAAGGCGCAAGGGGGAAAAACTTCCGTTTGTTTTGCCGGTCGTCGTCGCTCTGCCGATATTCCTGATCAAGATCCCCTTCGCCATAACGGCCAGCGCCGACAGCCTACTCTGGGTCCTTAATTTGAACTTTCATCAGTCTGAGATCTCGTTTGCCGAAGCGCTGAGCCTGCTGCTGAACAAGTTGACCTTGCATCTCGCCAACCTGGTGACCCATGTCCGGGCCGAAACCTCATTGGCTTACACCGGAAAGCTCATCGGCGTCCTTTTCATCTTTTCCCTGTTTTATTTCGTCAATTCTTTCACCGCTCTCTCCTTCAGAAAAAAACTGCTATTTTTTGTACTGTTTTTGACTTTTGCTTTCAATGTGCTGCTTTTCGGCTTCCCCGAATTCCGTTATTATGCGCTCCCCTTTCTCATGCTTTCCTTTCTGGCGGCGAAAAAATACGTGGAGGCTGTCCAAGGCGATCTCAAGTACCTGACCGCTTCTGCCCTCCTGGCCGTCGTAGCGGGATTGTTCCACGGCACGGCCTTTTTTTCCTTTCCGGCCATCCTTTTACTGCCTTTGCTTAAACGCCAGGCCGGGGAAGGTAAAAAGAGCGCCTTCTATCTCAAGCATTATTCGGCCATCTTGTTCAGCGTGGGAACCGTTTTCATCATCTTTTTCGCGGCGATCAAGCTGTTCGACTATCAGCTGAGATTCAACACGACCGTCGGTGGATTCGACGGGCGCCAATTCATCTCCTTTCTTCCGCTCAACATCCATTTTCCCGATGCCGTCAATTTTCTGGAGGTCGGCTACTTCGGTTCTAGGACATGGATATTGCTGATCAGCGGTTCGTTCACGCTGCTCGTGTTCATCAGCAATTGGAAAAAGAAGATTTTATTGGCCACATCAGATTTCGTATTGTTCCTTTTCGGCTTGTCGCAATTCGTCATCGTCCTTTTCTGGGGATTCGACAACGGCATCAGCGAGTTTGATCTCTACCTGACGCCGCCGACCCTGCTCTACCTGTTTCTGCTCCGCTATTTGTCGGCGACGATCCGATCCGAAAAGGGCGCCTGGAAATACATTTGTATTTTTTCTTTCTTCTCGCCCTTTTATCCGCTCTTGCTAAAAGTGATAGCAGGTTAAGCCGCGGCGTTTGCCTTCGAAACAATGGGTGGGCTTTGTTTTTACGAAGACATATTATATAATGGCTGGAATTGAACCGCGAATTCATTTTGTCTACCATCACTATGTTTTCAGCCAACTCGGGTAGTAGTCACACTATGGTTTCAGCAATTTCATCCAGACGCTGAAACCATCTGGTGTGACTATACCAACACTGGATAGGTTTCGTTGCCCCCCGGGCATTTCGAAATCTATAGTGTTGGTATCGCGGAAAACATCAAGTGATGGTATACTTTCACTAGATGATTTCAACAACTTAAAAACTGGTTGAAATCATAGTGAAGGTATGTCCTTGTAGGGAGTAATGTTTTATGAAGGCAAAGAATGAGAAACAACCGGCCAGCCAGCCGGTCGTGCTGCTGACCGGCATTGCCGGTTTCATCGGCTTTCACTGCGCCCGCAGATTTTTGGCCGAGGGGCACCGGGTCATCGGCGTCGATAACGTCAACGATTATTACGACGTGGAGCTGAAATACGCCCGCCTGCGCCAACTGGGTTTTTCGGAAGCCGATACGGACCGGCTGCGCATCGAACCCGGGGCCAGGCTGGAGAAGGGAAACCTTGTGTTTTACAAGGCCGATCTGCAGGACCGCGAAAAGACCGCCACGATCTTCAATGACGAAAAACCCGAGCTGGTGGTCCACCTGGCCGCCCAGGCCGGTGTCCGCTATTCGCTGCAGAATCCGTGGGCCTACATGGAGAGCAACATCCTCGGCTTCATGAACATCCTGGAAAACTGCCGCCACCACCGAGTGCGGCATCTGGTCTACGCTTCCTCGTCCTCGGTCTACGGCAGCAACCTGACCCAGCCTTTTTCCGTGCAGCACAACGTCGATCACCCCATCTCACTCTATGCAGCCAGCAAGAAAGCCAACGAGCTGATGGCCCACAGCTACGCCCATCTTTTCCGCATCCCGGCCACCGGCCTGCGCTTCTTCACCGTCTACGGCCCGTGGGGGCGCCCCGACATGGCCCTTTATATCTTCACCGAGAAGATCATGCGCGGCGAAGCGATCGAGGTCTACAACTTCGGCAACATGGAAAGGGATTTCACCTATATCGACGACATCGTGGAAGGGGTCTGGCTGGTGCTGAACAAGATCCCGACCGGCGACGCTTCCTGGGACGGGAAAAAACCGAACCCAGCCACCTCGGCGGCGCCGCACCTGCTATTCAACATCGGCAACCAGCGGCCGGTCAGCCTGCTCCATTTCATCGAACTGATCGAAAAAAACCTCGGCCGCAAGGCCGAAAAAGTGCTCAAACCGCTGCAGCCCGGCGACGTGGTGTCGACCTGCGCCGATATTTCCGACCTGCGCCGCCACGTGGGCTACGCCCCGGCCACGACCATCGAGACGGGGGTGGCGCGCTTCAGCGAATGGTTCAAGGCCTATCATGGCAAGTAAGGACAGGCGGCATGGGGAGCGGAAGCTGGCGAACAAAGGAGAGGGAATGACATTCAGCAAGAACATCCTGTGCATCGGGGCCGGATACGTGGGTGGCCCGACCATGGCAATCATCGCCCTGAAATGCCCGGAATACAAGGTGACCGTCGTCGACGTCAACGAGGAGCGGATCGGGCGCTGGAATTCCGACGATCTGCCCATTTATGAACCCGGGCTCCTCGATGCGGTCCGGGGCGCACGCGGCCGCAACCTCTTTTTTTCCATTGACATCCCCGCCGGCATCCGCGAAGCCGACATCATCTTCGTCTCGGTCAACACCCCGACCAAGACCTTCGGCCTCGGCGCCGGCATGGCTTCCGACTTGCAGCACTGGGAAAAGACCGCCCACCAGATCGTCGCCTTTTCGGAAAAGCCCAAGCTCATTGTCGAAAAGAGTACCCTGCCGGTGCGCACCGCCGAGGCCATGGAGCGCATCCTCTCGGAGAACAAGAAAAACATCCATTTCGAAGTGGTCTCCAATCCCGAATTCCTGGCCGAGGGCACCGCGGTCAAGGACTTGCTCGAACCAGACCGCGTCCTGATCGGTTCGCAGCAGACCGAGTCGGGGCTTGCGGCGGCGCAGACGATCGTCGACATTTACGCCCACTGGGTGCCGGCCAAAAAGATCATCACCACCAACCTGTGGTCGGCCGAACTCTCCAAGCTGGTGGCCAATGCGTTCCTAGCTCAACGCATCTCCTCGATCAACGCCATCTCGGCCCTCTGCGAGAAAACCGACGCCGACGTCGCCGAGATCTCGTTCGCCGTCGGCAGCGACACGCGCATCGGCTCCCGCTTCATGAAGGCCAGCGTCGGTTTCGGCGGTTCCTGTTTCAAGAAGGACATCCTCAACCTGGTCTACATCTGTCGCGGCTACGGACTGAACGAGGTGGCCGATTACTGGGAAAAGGTGATCCGCATGAACGACTATCAGCAGGAACGCTTCGTGAAAAAGATCATCAAGGAGATGTTCAACACCATTGTCGGCAAGAAAATCGTGCTGCTGGGCTTCGCCTTCAAGGCCGACACCGGGGACACGCGCGAATCGCCGGGGATCTACGTGGCCAAGCAGCTGCTCGAGGAGCGGGCCGCACTGGTGATCTGCGATCCCCAGGCGCTGGAGAACGCCCGCAAGGACTTGGCCGGACAGGACCAGGGGGTGACCTACGAGCTCGATCCCTACCAGGCGGTCGAAAACGCCCATGCCATCGCCGTCATCACCGAGTGGGAGATTTTTAAAAAACTCAATTTCGAAAAGGTCTTTTCGGTCATGCAGAAACCGGCGTTCATCTTCGACGGCCGCAACATCCTCGATCACCAGCGGCTTTTCAAGATTGGTTTCAACGTTTTCCCGCTGGGCAAACCGAGCCTTACCCATTTTTAAACCCATGGAAAAAATCAAGGAGCAGTCATGTGTGGCATAATCGCTTATTGCGGCACGAGGAGTGCCGAGCCCATTCTACTTGACGGCCTTAAAAGGCTCGAATACCGCGGTTACGATTCGGCCGGCCTGGCCGTGGCCGAGAACAACCATATGTCCGTCATCCGCGCCGTGGGCAAAGTTTCCAACCTGGAAAAAAAGCGCTTGGGGCAGGCGCTCACCGGTTGCTACGGCATCGCCCACACGCGTTGGGCCACCCATGGCCGTCCTTCCGAACAGAATGCTCATCCGCATTGCGACTGCCGGGCGAAAATCAGCATTGCCCACAACGGCATCATCGAGAATTTCCAGGACCTGAAGGAAGAACTGATCGCGCAAGGGCATGTCTTCGCCTCGGAAACGGACAGCGAAGTCATGGCCCACCTGATCGAGAAGTATTTCGACGACGATCTGGAAACGGCGGTGCTGAAAACCGTCGAACGCCTGCAGGGGACCTTCGGTCTGGCCGTCATACACGCCGACATCGACCGCAAAATCGTCATGGTCAAGCGCGGCAGCCCGATCATCATCGGCATCGGTGAGGGCGAATATTTCGCCGCTTCCGATTCCAGCGCCCTGCTGCCCTACACCCAGAAGATCATCTCGCTTAATGACGATGAAATGGCGGTCCTGAACGCCGACGGCTATTACATCAAGAACCTGAACAACGAGTTCTTGCAGAAGGAAATCGAGATCCGCGCCGAGCGCGATTTTCTGGCCGACAAGAAAGGCTACGAGCATTTCATGCTCAAGGAGATATTCGAACAGCCCGAAAGCATCGAGAACGCCTTTCGCGGCCGCATCATCGAGGCGGAGGGCGTTTCCAAGCTGGGCGGGCTCGAGCCGGTCATGGAACGGCTGCGCCAGGTCAAGAAAATGATCATTGTCTCCTGCGGCACCAGCTATTATGCCGGACTTCTCGGGCGCTGCATTTTTGAAAGCCTAACCGCACTCCACATCGAGGTGGAGGTGGCTTCCGAGTTCCGCTACCGGAGAATGAAAATCGATGAGAGCACCGCCGTTCTTGCCCTGTCGCAGTCGGGCGAGACCGCCGACACCATCGCCGCCATCCGCGAGGCGAAGCGCAAAGGGGCGCTGATCCTCGGCATCGTCAACGTGGTCGGGTCGTCGATCACGCAGATCACCGCCGCCGGCGTCTACAACCACGCCGGTCCCGAATTCGGCGTGGCCTCGACCAAGATCTACACCTCGCAGCTGGTGATCCTGGCCCTGATGGCCCTGCTGATCGGCCGCTACCAGGGGCTTTCCTACAACGAAGGCAGCGACGTGATCCAGGCCATAAAAAAACTACCCGGCCAGGTTGGCGAAATTTTATCCGACATCGAACACATCCAGGCCGTCGCGGCGAACTATGCGCGCTATGAGGACTTCCTGTTCATCGGCCGGCAGTTCAATTACCCGACCGCCATGGAAGGGGCGCTGAAGCTGAAAGAAATCTCCTACATCCATGCCGAGGGCTACGCGGCCGGCGAGATGAAGCATGGCCCCATCTCGTTGATCGACGAGGATTTCCCCACGGTGGCCATCGTTTCCGCCGACAGCACCTTCGACAAGATGCTCAACAACATCCAAGAGATCAAGGCACGCAACGGCCGGGTGCTGGCCGTGGCCGGACGGGGCTGCTTGCGGGTGAAGGAGGTTTGCGACGACGTCATCTGTGTCCCTGAGACGCTGCCGCTGCTGCAGCCGATTTTGAACGTGGTGCCGCTGCAACTCTTTGCCTATTTTATCGCCCGGGAGCGGGGCTGCGACATCGACAAGCCGCGCAACCTGGCCAAATCGGTCACGGTGGAATAGCCATGACATTTTCAAAAAAAACGATCCAGAAGGTGGGACAATGAAGGGAATCATCCTGGCCGGCGGCCACGGCACCCGGCTCCATCCGATCACGCAGGTGATGTGCAAGCAATTGCTTCCCGTATACGACAAGCCGATGATCTATTACCCGCTTTCCACCCTGATGCTGGCCGGCATCAGGGATATCCTGATCATTTCCACACCGGCAGACCTGCCGCGCTTCAAGGCGCTGCTCGGCGACGGCGGGCAGCTGGGGGCGCGCTTCTCGTACAGGGTCCAGGAGCAGCCGCGCGGGCTGGCCGACGCGTTTCTGGTGGGCGAGGAGTTCATCGCCGCCGAGCCCGTCTGCCTGGTGTTGGGCGACAACATTTTTTACGGCCACGGGCTGACCGATTTGCTGAAGAAAGCGGCCGCCCAGGAAGGGGCGACCATTTTCGCCTACGCGGTCAAGGATCCCGAGAACTACGGGGTGGTGGAGATGGACAACAACGGCAAGGCGCTGAGCATCGAGGAGAAGCCCCGGCAGCCGCATTCCAACCTGGCCGTGGTCGGTTTGTATTTTTACGACCCCCAGGTCGTCGCCATCGCTAAGTCAATCCGACCGTCGGCGCGGGGCGAGCTGGAGATCACCGACGTCAACCGCGTCTACCTGGCCAAGGGGAAATTGCGCGTCCGGGTCCTGGGGCGCGGCTTTGCCTGGCTCGACACCGGCACGCACGAATCGCTGGTCAACGCCACACTCTTCATCAAGGCCATCGAGGATCGCCAGGACCTGAAGATCGCCTGCATCGAGGAGATCGCTTTCAGCAACGGCTGGATCGACCGCGAACAGCTGAAGCAGCTGGCGCTGCCCCTGCAAAAGAGCGGTTACGGAAACTATCTGCTGCGGGTAGCGGAAGAGTCCTCATGAAGACCCGCTCCGGCCCGGGGTTTTCCCTTTCCGGAAAATGAACGATTCGAACCGGATCTGGCTGCTCGGCGACCAAGGCATGCTGGGCCGGCAGATCGCCCTCGAGCTGCAAAAAAATGGCTTACCTTTCGTCGGCAGCGACCGCGAGGTCGATATCGGCGACCGCCGCTCCCTGGCAACCTTCAGCGCCGGCAAAAAAATCTCCTGGATCATCAATTGCGCCGCCTACACCGCCGTGGACCAGGCCGAGATCGAGAGCGAGAACGCTTTCCGCGTCAACGCCCTGGGGACGAAGAACCTGGGCAGGCTAGCGTCGGCGCTGGGGGCCAAACTGGTCCATTTTTCGACCGATTACGTCTTTGACGGCCGCTCGTCCCGGCCCTACCTGGAGAGCGACCCGCCGCGGCCGCAGTCGCACTACGGGCAAAGCAAGTGGCAGGGCGAAAAGCGGCTGACGGCCAACTGCCGGTCCGCTTTTATCTTCCGCATCAGCTGGCTTTACGGCGTGTTCGGGGGCAATTTCGTCATAACCATGCTGAGGAAATTCGCCGGGCCGGACGAGGTCCGCGTGGTCAACGACCAATTCGGCTCGCCGACTTACGCCGCCGCCCTGGCCGCCAACGTCGTGCGCCTGATCGCCGCTGACAGCGAGCGCTATGGCCTGTACCATTACTGCGACAACGGCGTGATCTCCTGGTACGATTTCGCGGCGCGGATCATGGCCGCGGCCCTGGAGCAGGGCGTGCTGGCGAAGGCAGTCCCGCTGCGGGCGATCCGGACCTCGGAGTACCCGACCCGGGCCGTCCGGCCGGCCTATGCGGCCCTCGACAGCGGCAAGGTCGTCCGAGAGCTGAATTTTCGCGTCAACGACTGGAGCCGCAACCTGGATGATTTTTTCCGCGAAAAATTGCGCGGAGAGCCGCCGCGATGAAAATCGGTCGCGCTTTTCGGCGGGCAAACTTACTCTTCCTGCTGCTGGCGGCGTTTGCCGGCCTCCAAGGCGCGGGCGTCGACATGGCTTGCCGGCCAAGGCATGCCGCGGCGGTGCAGGGGGAGAAAATCGTGCTCCAATTCTCCCTGCGCAACGGTTCGGCCTATACCTTGAGCCAGGCGGAGAAATTTTTCATCTCCTACCATGCCTACGACGTTGCCGGAAAGGTAGTTGCCTACGAGAACCGGCGTTTCGCCTTGCCCC